>JAYRVN010000345.1:0-3345 GCA_041918535.1 Chloroflexota bacterium | reverse complement strand
CTGACAGGGTCGGAAGAATGGGATCGGTACACGGGGCCGCGGCGGGATACCCTGGGCCGCGCCGTGTCTGGCGTCCCTCGATGGGGCGCCAGACCGGTCTGCCGGCGAGGCCGACCGGAGGAATGGGGCTGTCAGGGTGTGGCGTTCAGGGTTGGACGGTTTGGGGAAGGTCTCGCCGGCCCGGAGGATGATGCTAATGAAGGGATTGGTTCGGCCGAATTGGCGGGCAGTTGGCTGTTTCTTGCGTGATGCCTCAGTGTTTGTGGCCGTGGCGCTTAGCGCAGCCGGTCAGCTTCTGCGCGCGCGGCAGCCTTAAGCGTTTGCCAGAGGGTCGTTGTTGTCTGACCGAGACGCGCGGCCTGACTATCCACATAGGCCTCGTCAAATGATCGGCCTTCCGCCGAGCCCAAGTAGTGCATAACCATCATTTCATAGATGTCAGATGATGACATAGGGGATTTCGAGTATTTCCAGTTGGCGCAGGATATCGAGGAAGAGGCTAAGGTCTGGGTCGGATGTCTTGGGCACGGTTGATTTCCTCGAGGACTTTCAGATTGAGCTCACGCCATAACAGATCGGGGTACTGCCGCCGCAAGCGTGCCCGTTTGAGGCCAACAAGCAGTTCGCGCGCATCCAGCATGGCTTGCAGACGTTGGCCGGCAGTCAGGGTACGCTGCAACCGGACTAGTCCGGCGTCGAGCGGGTCAAAGAGGGGAGTCAGGGTTGACATGGATGGGTAACCAGGTGCTGTCGTAGCTGGTATTGTACCAGGGTTACTAAGGTTATGCCGATGGAGAGGAGCGGTTAGGCGAACCACCGTCAGGTGGAGGGGGGAAGCATTGATAGGGCATGGTTTCGGCCGAAAAGGGCAGCGCTGTCAGAGGCGGTCAGGTCGGCGCGCCAGGCGCTAATTTCATCACTTAACGCTAGCGAGAACCCACGCTGCCGTAGGCGGCGCCCGTTAATGACCGCCTGATAATGCTCGCATACCAGACAGTAGACTCGAATGATATAATCGTCTCGATCCATTGGGTTGTCTCCTTCGTATTGATAGTGGTCGAACCCTTCTATCATACAAGGAAAACGCCCGATGGATCACACGAGAAAAGTCGCACATTGGGTAGGAGGTGTTTTTATGAAACAAGTTCTGTCTTTCCTTTTGGGCTCGCGTCGCTGTCTTCTACTATTCTTGCTGTTGCCGTTAAGTCTGTTAGCAGCCTGCAACAACTCCAGCACTGCTCCGACAGATACGGCGTTGCCGGCGACAGAAGTAGCCGTCATCCCCCCGACGGAGTTACCGGCCACCCCGACCCCCATTCCTCCCACAGCCACCCCTCAGCCGTCGCCAACCCCGACGGACACCCCCACCGCCACGCCAAAACCTACGGACACGCCAACGCTGACGTCTACGGCTACGCCCACCCCTGAACCGACAGCGACGCCAACAGAGACGCCCACGCCAACACCGGCGTCTTCCCCAACACGACGTCCAACGGTGGCGCCAACGCCGGCATCGGCGCATACATTCCCTGAGACGCCCATCAAACCATTCAATGCGGACACATTCATCACCACGATGGGATTGGTGCGCGATTCTTTTCGCAGTTTCAATAGCGAAATGGGTCTGTGGCAGACGACCAACAAACCTGGCGATTGTGGAACCTTCAACGGATGGACTATGTTGTGGATCCTACAGGCGCCCGGCTTCACTGACGTGCCGTCGGCCTGGCAGTCCTTGTATGTGGAGTACCGCTCAATGCTGCGCCAGATTGTGACTATTACCGCCGAGGTACGTCCGCTGTGCAGCGGGCGCGGCGGTCTCATTAGTGCAGAAACGACGACAGCTATTCTCGATTTCCTGGAATGGGCTTATCCACGGTCTGAACAGATGATGGTAGAGCTGGCGACGCTGCCGCGGCCATAGATGCGCGTCTGGTGAACCCGGAATGTGTCAAGGGTTTGATTCTGTTGGCGAAATCAGTATGGGTGCGGTGGGCGGGGGGGCGCTGCTAGAGACGGTTTTCGGCCGAATGGATAGCTTCTATCATCGACGGTTAGGCTGCCAGGGTGTGGTTTCGGCCGAAAAGTGTGTCGCGGTCAGAGGCAGCCGAAGTGTGGGGAAGAGATTCGGCCGAATAGCCCGGCAAAGAAAGATTCGGCCGAAACCCCCACCATATGGCGGCCAAAAGCGCGGTCTCTTCATATTATAGTAGACCCCTTTCCGCCGCCCCGCCCGCGCCCGCGCTCAGACCGGCGTCACCAACAGCTGCAAATTGCCGTCGCGCGTCGCGGCGCAATACGTCACCCGCAAACGCGCGCTCGTCAGCCAGGCTTCCTGACCCTGCTTGACGTAGCCCAGCAAATTGCCCTGCGCCGTCAGCAGCACCAGCCGCTCCCCGCGCGTCGCCACGGCCAACTCCTGCCCGACGAAACGCGGGGCCAGGCCGGCCAGTTGCCGCTTGGCCTGCTGCGCCGTCGCCTTCGACACCGCCCCCATCCCGTCCGGCGTCCCCGGCTGCCGCGCGCGCAACCAGTTGTACCAGCAACCGTTCAGGGTCAACGGGATGGCCGTGGCCGGCGGCGGCGCGTCCCGAAAGTACAGCACCGCCCCGGCCGACGTCCACACCGGCTCGCCCAATAGCCCCAGCGCCCGCAGAGCCGCCAGCGTGCGTTGGGCCAAACACGCCGCGCCCGATGCCGGCCCGTTTTGCCACAGAATGTCGTCGGCCTGCGGATGGGCCAGGCCGCCGCCATAGAGATGGGTGATGAGCCCGGCCAGCAAGCGGGGTTGCAGCGCGCCCGGCCAACTATCCAGAGTTTGCGCGGCCGTCTGCGCGGCGGCGGCGTAATCGGGCGGCGGCCCGCCTTGCGCCAGCGCCCGGCCATAGCGGCTGAGCACTTCGGCGCCGGCGTGCGCCCAGGCCCGACCCTGCTCAACCAGTTCCAGCGGCGGCCGGCAGGCCAAAGCCAGACTATCCAGCGCCGTCCGGCATTCGCCCAGCGCGGCTTGCGCTTCGGCCATGAGCCGGTCGAACCAGTGGTCTTGACTGGCGCGCGAGGGTTGGCGGGTCAGCCCGGCCAGGCGCGGGGCTAACCAGATGGGGATGGGGTGTTCGCGGGCCAGGCGCGCGGCCTCCTCGCGGCACCATACCTTGACGGGGGTCAAATCCAAGCCTTCCTTGACCAGGCCGTCGATGACTTGCTCTAAGCGGGCGGGTTGGCGCGCCGGGACGCGCCCTTCGACGGCTTTGGCGACCATGAGGACGTTGACGAACATGCCCAGCGCCCCGCGATTTTGCGCCGCCCGCGCCAACGCCTGGTTCATCCAGCTGACGCGATAGGCGG
>JAYRVN010000344.1:0-2525 GCA_041918535.1 Chloroflexota bacterium | reverse complement strand
CCGGCGGCGCGGCCAGGATGTCGCGCTCAAAGATGGTTAAATCGGCCAGTTTGCCGGCCGTGATGGAGCCTTGCCGCGCTTCCTGCCCGGCCGTGTAGGCGGCGGCATAAGTGAAGGCGTGAATGGCCTCCGCCAGGCTGAACTTCTGCGCCGGATACCAGCCCTGTGGGCCGGGCGCGCCGTCAGGGCGGCGGCGCGTGATGGCGGCATATAACCCCAGCCGCGGATCAATCGGCTCAATCGGACAGTCGGAGCCAAAAACGACGGTTGCGCCGGTGTTCAGCAAGGTGCGGATGGCATAGCTGTGTTCGGCGCGCGCGCCCCAGTAACGATCCGCCATCTCCATGTCGGAAGTAGCGTGCACCGGCTGCATGGACGCAATGACGCCCAATTGGGCCAGGCGCGGCTGATCGGCCGGGTGGATGATCTGTACATGTTCAATGCGGTGGCGCAAGCGTGACGCGCCGCCGGTCCGGCGGTGGAGGGTTTCAAACACATCCAGGACATCATGCACGGCCCGATCGCCGATGGCGTGGACGGTTAGCGCCAAACCGGCCGGCCCGGCTTTGAGGGCAATGTCAAGCATCTCTTCTTTATCCGTGACGGCGATGCCGCGATTGTCCGGTTCGCCCACGTAAGGCTCGATCATCAAGGCGGTGCGGGGGCCAAGCGCGCCGTCGGCGAAAATTTTGAGGCCGCCCAAACGCAGCCAATCATCGCCAAAGCCGGTTTGCAAGCCGGCGCCGATGGCGTGATCGACCAGCGCGGCGGGCAGATTTTTGTAGATGCGCAAACCCAATTCCCCGGCGCGGCGCAACTGCTGTAGCGCCAGGAAACTGTCGCGCCCATCGAAATCATGCAGGCCCACCAGACCCACCTGCCAGCATTTCATCTGGGCGCGGCGCATGGCGGCGACGATTTGGGCCAGGCCGGGCGGCGGAATGAGCTCACGCACCAGGGACATGGCCTCTTCGAGGAGGATACCGGTGGGGCGGCCCTGGGCATCGCGCAGAAGGCGGCCGCCGGGCGGATCGAGGGTGTCGGCGGTGATGCCGGCCAGTTGGAGGGCGCGGCTGTTCACCCAGGCGGCATGGCCGCTCTTGTGGGTGAGAAAAGCGGGCTGTTGCGGAGCGACGTGATCCAGGTCGGCGGCGGTTGGGAAACGCTGGTCGGGCCACAGTTCTTGTGTCCAACCGCGACCTTGCAGCCATTCGGCCGAATCCTCTCCCTGCGCTCTCTCCCCCACCCGGCGCAAAGCCTCCGCCAACGTCGGCACTTCATGCAAATCAATCCGCTCCAGGCTGAGGGCAAAATTGCGAAAATGCACATGCGCATCCACCAAACCGGGAATGACGCAACGCCCGCCGAGGTGTACCCATTCCGTCTCCGGGCCGCGCAGCGCCAAGATGTCAGCATTGCGGCCAACCGCCAGAAATTTGCCGTCGCGGATAGCCAGGGCCTCGGCGGTGGGTTGACGGGAGTCCTGCGTGTAAATCGTTCCGTGGGTGAGGAGAATTTCGGCCGACATAGACAACCGGGGTAGGGTTCGATCAGGCTTTTTTGCTCTTGCCGTTTTTAGCCTTGCGCTCGTCTTTAGCTTCTTTCTTCTTCGGTTTGTCGACGGGCGCCGGCGCAGCCGCCGGTTGTTCCAGCCAATCGGTCAGGCCAAGCGCGCGCGCCTCTTCTCTGGCCCACATCGGAATGGGAATGGCGGCAGCCAGCGGAGGCAGATGCGCCAAGTTTTCCGGGGTGGGGTCAAAGTGCAGCGCAGCGCTCAAGCCATTGGCTACCGTCTCCAACACCTTGATGCGCGCGAAATATTTGTCATTGGCCGGCACAATCGTCCAGGGCGCGGCCGGCGTGGTCGTCCTGATGAGCATCTCTTCGACGGCCCGCTCATAGTCGTTCCATTTGGCGCGATTGCGCCAATCCTCATCGGTGAGCTTCCAGGCCTTGTGCGGCGTCTGTTCGCGGCCCTCAAAGCGGGCCAACTGCTCATCGAAACCGATGTGCAGCCAGAATTTGAACATGATCGTGCCAAAATCCACCAGTTGGCGCTCAAAATCTTTGATCTCTTGATAGGCGCGCTGCCATTCGGGGACAGTGGCAAAGCCTTCGACACGCTCCACCATCACGCGCCCGTACCAACTGCGGTCGAAGATGGCGATTTGTCCTTTGGGCGGCAGCCGGCGCCAAAAACGGAAGAGGTAATGCTTATCGGCGTCATCGCCCCGTGGGGCGGCGATGGGGTAAACGATGTAGCCGCGGGGATCGAAGCGTTCGGTGAGACGGCTAATGACACCGCCTTTGCCGGCGGCATCCCAGCCTTCAAAGACGAGGACAACCGGGCGTTGCTGGCGATAGACTTCATAGCCCAGGGCGCGCAGTTTGGTCTGGTATTCGTCGAGTCGTCGCTCGTAGGTTTCTTCGTCGAGTTTTTGGCTGAGGTCAATGATTTCCAGCATGGGTAGCCTCCGACTTATTCTTTGTCATCAGCGGCAAAGGGGGATTCGGCCGAATCTCTT
>JAYRVN010000343.1:0-7934 GCA_041918535.1 Chloroflexota bacterium | reverse complement strand
GCGTCTTCCCAATGAGCGCCGGTGGCGCTGACAATCGCCTCGGCATCCAGATCATTCAGCAAAGGCGTCTGATCGGGCTCGCCGCCGATGGCATCATAAGCCAGAATGAAGAGCGCCTGGGCATACGGGTCCAGCAAGTCGCGGTGCGCCGCCAGCAGGGCGTCCATCTGGTCGCGCGCGCCTGACCCGCTTCGGCCAGCACATACAGATAGAATGCCTGGCGATTGACCAGGGAGGCGGTGTTCAAAGCGGTGACCGGCGTCAACTGGGCCTGGAGATAAGCGCGCCCACGCGCCATTACATCCGCCACGGCGGGATAACCCGCCTGCTCCCCGTTCGCCAGGGCCAACAACACATAGGCTGTGATGAAGGGGATGCTTTCCGCGTCATTACACCAACTCCACCCGCCATCGGTTAGTTGGCGTTCACCCAATCTCGCCATGTGGGCGGGAATCAATTGATCAAGTTGTTCCAGCAAAGCCGGTTCAGCCAGGCCCAAACGACGCACGGCGCTGGCCGTGGCGGCGTTGGGTAAGAGCTGATCGGCCAGCCAGTAGGAGCAATCCTCCGCATACGTCTCGTTGACCGCCGTCAGGGTATCCAGCACAGCCGCGCCTAAGGACGGGCTGAGACGGATATCCAGGCTGCCCAGGCTTGGGTCGAGCGACGGCGGCAGCAAGAGCGCCTCTACGCGACGCATGTCTTCATCTAACACCCCCGATGTGCCGACGATGTCCTGGGCGTTGTAGCGGTAGACGGGCAGCAGGCGATCCGGCCGGTTGCCGACAGTGGGTTTGCTGGCGTCGCTATACGCGCCGGCCGTGACGCGGAAAGTGAGGTCTGCGGCGTTGACATCCTGGACGCGGACGGGCCAGCGCACCAGGCGGCTGCCGTGAGCGGGGAGGGTGAGGGCGGTTTCGGCCGAATCCTCCAAGGTTACCCCTTCCGCCTCCAACAACACTGTGGCCGCCAGTTCATCGCCCGTGTTGTTGTTGACGATAGCCCCCAATTGCACCCGATCGCCGACAGTGAAAAAGCGAGGCGTGATCGGCCGAATCAGCACCGGTCGTGTGGCGATGATGTCACGCGTCGTTTGCCCCACCTGTAAGTTGCCGCCCGGCAATGAGACCGCCTTTGCGCTCAAGCGCCAGGTTGTCAGGTTATCCGGCAGCGTCACCAGCGCCGTCGCCCGTCCGTCCGCGCCGGTTGTCACCCGCGCCGACCAATAGGCCGTATCCCGAAAATCTTGCCGCACATCTGCCTCGGCTTCGCGGTCGCGCAAGGCCGGCGCTATCTCATCGGCCCCGCCGCCGCCGCCCCCGCCGCCGCCGAAAGCTTGTAACGGCTCTTCGACAGGCAACCCCTCACCCGAAACGAACAGCCCGCCGCCGGTTTCGCTGTAGAGCGCTTGCCGCGCATAGAAAGTTTGCAAAATCGGCGTGGCGTTATCCGGCTTAAGCGTTAGCACCGCCAGGTCTACTAGCGAGAGGGAGAGATCAGCCTGCACCGGTTGGCCGGCGGCGTCTGTCACCCGGATGTCGTACGTCACGGTGTCGCGAGGGCCATATTGCTCGTGGTCAGGCGTCACCTGAATATTCAGGCTGAAGGCATCGGGCTTAACCACCAATTCCGTCATCCCCAGGCGTATATCGGCGTAGGGGAAGCTGCTGTCATCAACCCCCTTCACCGCTGCGACTGTGACAAAGACGTTGGGCGCGTAGGCAGGGGTGATGGGCAGGGTCAGGACATCACTTGCGCTTGACAACGTCACCAGGCGTTGCTCGATGACATTACCCCGCTCAACCACGACCCAGGCTTGCACCGGCCCGCTGAATGGCGATTGCACCAGAATACGCGCCGCCTCCCCGGTGACGTACTCTTTTTTATCCGCCGTCAGGTCCATGCGGCGGTCACGCGCGTCGCTACGCCAGCCGGCGTAATCGGCGCTGACCACATATAAGAACGTGTTGCTGTGAAAAGCGCGGCCGGCCTGGTCGGCGGCGGTGAGTTTAGCCACATAGCTACCTCCGTCCGTGGGCGTAAAACGGGCTACGCCGCGGCCGTCCGCAGCGGTCACGCCGCGATCCCGCGCCACTTCCGTATCCACCGGCTCCCAGAAGGTCGTGTAACCGCCGAAGTTGCCTTTGTCGCGTTGGCTGCGCCATTCGCGCTGGTAGAAGACGACCTCATAGGCCACATTACCGACGGGTTGTTGATCCCAACCGACGGTGATGAGGTTGACGCCGGTCTCCCGATCAACCGCGCTAAGGTAATTGGTGGGCGCTACTCCGGCGTAAATCTCGGCTTGATGAGCGATCACATCCGTGCGCGCAGCTACGGGGAAGTCGCTCAAGTCAAAAATTGTGGCCTCAAAGGTGAGCCGACGACTGCCGTCGGCCACTGCGTCCAGCGCGCCGGCCGGCAGAGTGACTTTCAACTGCCCCTGGCTATCGGTGACGCCTTCGCCGCTGGCGACAGCGCCGCCGTAGTATCCGTTGCTGCCGAAGCTGCCCTCCACATAGTAGAAGGGATAATCGTCCTGGCTAAAATTGTAATAGGGCCCTTCCCAGGGCAAGACGTAGGGAGTTTGGTAGATATTCCAGGCGACTTTGAGGTCGCCGGCCGGGCCGCCAAAGAAGTAGGCAGCCTCGACAGTGAAGTCGGCCGAATCGCCGCGCAAAATATCACTTTTTTCGGCCGAAACCGTCACCAGAAACTCCGGCTTGCGATATTCTGCCACCGTGATGTTCACCGGGTTAACCCCGTAGCCGGCGTTGGGATCGGCCGGGGCGGTCGTGACAAACAGGCCATAATTGCCCAGCAGGGCGCCGGTAGGAATAGCGAACTCGCCGCTGAAGCCGCCGTTATCATCCACCGGCGCCTCCAGTTCCAGCGGCTTTTGGTCTTCATAGTAATTGGAACCGGCGAGGGTGACCTTGACGTTCTTGACATCGGTCGGCAGGGCGTAGCGACCAAATTCGGCCGATCGCACATACCCCCGGAAGAACACGGTGTCGCCAGGGCGGTAAATCGGCCGATCCGTAAACAGATACCAGGTCAGCGGGTCGGCAAACAGCCCGGCATACGACAGGCCAAACTGCCAGGGTGACACGCCCGCGCTCCAGCCTGTGCGACCGACGCCAAAGCCGGCCTGGCCGGGAGCGTTGCTCACCACCATGGCCGTCGTGCTGTAGTAATCCTGGGTCCGCGGCGTCGGCTTAGCTTGCCGCGCCAAACCGTTGGCATCCGTCACCGCCGCGCCGACAGCGTTTTCTCCCTGGTAAAAAGTCACCGTCAAACCGGCTGACGGCTGCCCGCTGGCCAGATTGGTCGCCCAGACATGAATGTAGTCGGGCGTCTCTTTAACCGTCAGATTGGTGTCCGCCACAATGAGCAGATGACGCTGATTCTGCCACCAGCGCGAATCCGGGTTTAACTCCGGCGCAGACAGGGTCAGATAGTACACGCCGGTGGGCAGAACGCCGCCATCAGCCAGAGGCAGATTGATGGCCGCCGCCTGGATGCTGTTCGGGTCTGCCGGCAAAGCCCATTCCCGCACCAGACCGGTAGGCGACAACTCTTCATAATAGCCGTTGGCGTTGAGATAGCTCACCGGCAAGGTCTGGTCGAAGTTAAACAACTGTACGGCGATGGACGACACCTTGCGTTGGAGAATGTCCACCTGAGTCGGGAAGCTGGTGCTCATCTGGCTGACCGGCCCGGGCACGTTCAGCGAGGCGATCGGCATGTAATCGGCTGTGCGGAACGACCAGACATAAGCCTGACCCATCTGGTTGCCATAAATGTCGGCGGCGCTGCCGGGAATGGTCACTGTGTAGAGCGTGTTACGCGCCAACTGCACATTCAAACTCATATAAAATCCGCCCGGATCCAGATAGTAGGTCAGTTTTGTGGGAGCCGGTTCGATGGTCACTCGCCCGTCCAGGGTGGCCGGGTCCATCGGCGAAGCAAAGTTCACGCTCACGTTGTCGAAATAGTCCGCCACAACATTGCGTTCCGGATAGGTGCTTTCCACCCGGGGGAAGGGATAGGTGGTGAAGGCGGCGGAAGCGGCGGCTTTCAGCGTGGCTTGACCATTGGCGGAGCGAGCCGTCTGGCTGACGGTCAATTGATAACGGGTCTCCAGAGCCAGGCTGGTCTGGGGTGTAACCGACACGCGGTGGCTGTCATCGCTCCAGGCAAAGGCTAAGGGGGCGGTCGGGGCCAGGCTAATAGCCGTTTCCGTTGCGGCCCGATCCATGGGCATGTTGAAGGTTATAGTCAGCGTACCTTGCGGATCGAACGGGCTGGTTCCATCCGGCGGCTCAAAGAGGATGACAGACGGATCGGCCGTAGCGAAGCGCCAGGTGAACGGCTCCTTCAACACGCCGCCGGTGATGTCTTCCAGGCCGGCGGCAACCGAGACTTGATAAGTGGTAGCGCCGGCAAAAGCCACGTCGGGGGTGAACCGGTAGATGCTGGTGGAGACCCACTCCCCCGCGCCGGTAACCGGCGGATCGAAGGTGAGGGGTTGCGGCAGCCCGGCTTGTTGATTGGTACCGACCAGGGGCACGACAGGCCGGTTGAACAACAGCGTGACCGCGCCATCCACCTGAGTTTGTTGGCTACCGTCGGCCGGAATGACTTGCGCCACTTGCAGGTAGCCGACAGTCTGGATGTCCAGCATGACGGGGGCGACGAGTCTCTGGCCTTTGGCGCTGCGGGCGTCGGCGCTGACTTGCACACGGTAGCGCTGTTCGCGCTGGAGTTTTTCGGCGGGGGTGAAGATCACGGTGTCGGGGCGCGGCCAGGTGAAAGCGCCGGCGGCGGGTTAGGCCGAATCCACCCCCACCACCTGCACCGCCATCTCGACCGAGGCCCGATCCATCGGCTGGTCAAAGCGAATGGTGATCGCGCCATCTAGCAAAGACTCTTCCCCCGGGGCGGGGCTGCTATAAACCACTTGCGGCGGCCAATCAATCACAGCCGGGTCTACCGGTTGAGCCGCCTCTGTCGGCAACGGGGTGGCGATCTCCGTCGGCGTTGGCAGCGGCGTTGGCGTCGGCGTGGCCGGCTGGCGACGACACGCCAGCGACAATCCGGCCACCAAGACGAGACACAGCATTATCAGGACAAGACGTTGTTTAGGCATGGTGAATGCTCCTGTTCTGCCTGTGTGCGGTTGGGGGACCTTGTGGGGGGATTTTTCGGCCGAAACACGCTTGTCTCGGCCGCATCCTAATCCCCAATCAGACCCGCCCTACCCGGCGGAACTTATCAACCTACACTATACCCAACTTTGGCCGCTCTTGCACATTGAATGCCGTACCTCTGCCCGGCGACTGACCTACAGGGCCTAATTTCGGCCGATATCGCCGGCAAAGTCATGCCGGCGGCGGTTGTAGCCAATCCGCAGGGCTGCTATAATCATTATGTGGCCGACACTTCCCTGCCCGGCTCCGATGATGTGCGCTGGATGCGCTTGGCGTTGGACCAGGCCCGGCAAGCCGCCCTTCTGGATGAAGTGCCGGTGGGCGCAGTAGCCATCTTTAACAATCAGGTGATTGGGGCCGGGTTTAACCGCAAAGAGACGACCCGCGACCCTTTGGCTCATGCCGAGATAGCCGCCCTGCAACAGGCCGCCGCTTATGTGGGGGATTGGCGACTCATCGGCGTCACGCTCTACGCCACTTTAGAGCCGTGTCCCATGTGCGCCGGGGCCATGATTCAGGCCCGTCTGACGCGCCTGGTCTATGGCGCGAAGGATGTGCGCTTCGGCGCGGATGGCTCGGTGGTGAACGTGTTGCGCGAGAGCCGCTTTAATCACCGGGTCGAAATCACCGAAGGCATCCTGGCCGAGGAAGCCGGTATCTTGTTGCAAGCCTTTTTTCAAAAATTGCGCGGCGGCGGACGCGCAACGGGTTAACCAATTCATCCTGGAGAGGTGCCAGAGTGGTTGAATGGGACGCTCTCGAAAAGCGTTGTGGCCTTTGGTCACCGTGGGTTCGAATCCCACCCTCTCCGCCTTCAGACACCCTAAACGGGTGTCTTTTTTTGCCATCGGATTCAGACCCAGGGTAGCAGCGGACTCATCAGAAGGATGAATTGACATGGAAGCATATCTCAAACCAGAAGAAGATGGCCTGCCAATGCGGAAATCAGGGAAATGGGTTTCCGCGAAACTCGACTATCTGGAGCGCTATTTGGCAATATTCGGAAAGTCAATGCGAGACAAACCATGGCGCGCTAGGCACTACATTGATCTGTTTGCTGGACCTGGTAAATGCTTGGTACAAGAGACCAATGCGATCCACCTCGGTTCCACCTTATTGGCTCTGACCACACCATATCCCTTTACAGGTTACTTCTTTGTTGATTTGGAAGCCAGAAATGTTGCCGCACTTAAGGAACGTTGTTCTGCATCACGGCATCACAGTCAAACACGGTTTCACACTGGCGATAGTAACATTGCTGTGCGGCAAATTGTTGACCAGATCGTGGCGGTTGACCGCCAATATCTTCCCGGCAAATGGTCGTCTCTCAACTTAGCGTTTCTGGATCCTGAGGGCCTCGAATTGCATTGGTCAACGGTTGCTTGTCTTGCCTCCGTTGGCCGTATGGATTTGATTATCAACTACCCACAAGGAGGTCTCAATCGTTTCATGCCAAAGGCCATCAAGCAAGATGGTGAAACGGTTGTTGATACTTTCTTTGGTAGTCGTGACTGGCGCTCTATTTATGCGGAATATCTGGTCAGCCGTGGTTCAGGATTGCACGGACAACTAATCGATCTTTACAAAGGCAAGCTATTGGCGCTAGGATACGTCGAAGTGCGTCGCGACGATGAGGTGGGGGACGAGCCGCTGATCCGCAATTCCCAGCGTAATGCACCTCTCTACCGATTGCTTTTTGCCAGCAAGCACGAACTCGGCGAGAAGTTTTGGCAAGACGTGACTCGCCGCGATGTGCATGGTCAGCGACGATTATTCGATGCCTGAAGACGCTTTACAGAACAGAACGAATGGGCTATGCTTTGTATAGGGTCTATTATGGAAGGAGTTTGAGAATGGCGACCAAATCCAGCATTGAGTGGACCGAGTCAACATGGAATCCACTGACTGGTTGCACAAAAATCAGCCCCGGCTGTAAGCATTGCTACGCCGAACGCATGGCTATACGGTTGCAAGCCATGGGACAGCCTAATTACGCTAACGGCTTCGAGTTGACGCTCCACGAGCACGTGTTGACAGCGCCGTTGACCTGGAAGAAACCTCAGACTATCTTCGTAAATTCAATGAGTGACCTTTTCCACAAAGACGTGCCGTCGACCTTTATTGACAAGGTTTTTGCGGTGATGCGGCAAGCGCATTGGCATACATTTCAGGTACTCACCAAGCGTTCCGCCCGGTTACTTGACCTGACCCCCGACATTGACTGGCCGCCTAACGTGTGGATGGGCGTTAGCGTAGAAACCGAAGCGTACACATTTCGGATTGAGCATCTGCAACAGACAGGCGCACGAGTCAAGTTTCTTTCGTTGGAGCCGTTGTTAGGTTCGCTTCCCCAACTCAATTTGCGCGGCATCAACTGGGTGATTGTAGGCGGTGAGTCCGGGCCGGGTGCGCGGCCGCTACAAGAAGCCTGGGTGCTTGACATCCGCGATCAATGCGAGACAGCGGGTGTGCCGTTCTTTTTCAAGCAATGGGGCGGAGTGCAAAAGAAGAAGGCTGGCAGAATTCTGGAAGGCAGAACCTGGGATGAAATGCCTGTGGGAATGAATTTGGTGAGAACATAAATGAAAAAGCCAGTCCGTGATGGGCTGGTTTTTCTGATTCAATGGATGTTATGCGTCTCACAAGGGGATGATATGGCGGGTGAATACTTTGAGCGAACGTTTTGAATCGGGCATCACTTATCCCCAGACGAAGGCGGTT
>JAYRVN010000342.1:0-23176 GCA_041918535.1 Chloroflexota bacterium | reverse complement strand
AAATTGTTATTTCCGCCATAAACACCGGGGGGTCTGGTAATCCCGCCCCCCGCTTTTCGTTTTATCCTCGGTTACGACGTGGGCTGGAATCAATACAGAACCGACGCCAACTCCTGCCGATATTGACGCGTTACATCGCTATCTTCACCCAGCAAGGCAAAAAGCGCCAGTAAAATACGCCGGGGTTCCCCCTTGCGGTAACGCTTATCCAACCGCAACACATCCAACAAGCCATCCATGCCCGCTTCCAGATTGCCGCGCTGGAGCAACCGGGCGGCCTGATGATAAGCCAGGTCGCAGTCGGGCAAGTTGTCGGCCGGGGACGCCCCGCCGTAGTCGCGGAGAAACTCCGCCAGGGGCAGCAGCGTTTCGGCCGCCGTATGCAAAGCGCCGTCAAAGGGGCGCTGCAAATAGTTGGCCGCCTCCGCCCCTCGGCCTTGGGCCAACAGAGCTTGCGCCAAACCTAAACCGGCATTTTGATCAGATGGGCGCTGCGTCAGCGCCTCGCGAAAAGCTTGTTCAGCCTCGGCCCAATGGCGGATCAGCAATAAGCTGCGGCTGGCATTCAAAGAGGCGTCTTCAGCCGCCGGCGTGATTTTTCGGATGAATTGGCGCAGGATCGGCTCAGGCTGCGCGCCCACAAATTCGGCCGCTATCTGACCATTGACGAACGCCTTGACGGCCGGAATTCCACGCACGCCGTAGCGCACCGATAGGTTGGGGTTGTCATCAACATTAACTTTTGCCAGGATGAAACGGCTATCGGGTTCGTTAGCCAGAAGCTCCAAAACCGGGCCTAACATGCGGCACGGCCCACACCAGGGCGCCCAAAAATCTACCACCACCGGGATGTCAAAGGATTGTTGCACGACATCCTGCTCAAAGCTGCTTTCCGACACGTCAATGATATGGTCATTGTTTGACATAAACGACCGCCTTTCGGCCGAAATTCTCCCCTGAATAGTTGGGTAGCATCCTATCCATTGCGCCTCAGATTATAGCAGACCCGCGTTAGCAAGTAGTTAACACCTTTTCAACAAAAGGATATGGCTTGTTCCAACCTTGCCGCCATTCCTGCCAATGCAGGCGATTGTTCAGGATGATCGGATGTATCAGTTTCCAGTGGCGTTTATCAACCCGAATCAGACAACACGTTTCGACTGCGCAGCATGAGAAGAATCAAATAGGTGCCTGCTGCAGCAAACAGATGCTTAGCAGTGTGACCACTAACCACTTGGGTAAGAGAATATATCTGCTGGTCGAGAAGCTCGAAGGATTTGCTCACGAGGTAAATCAAGAAGACGGCATAGATGGTTCGCGCCCTGGTGTAACGGGAAGGGAACAGGAGGGCGATCAGCGGGATCGCCAGCGTGGCAAGATATTGAACATCTAGATAGACCCGCAGGTCACCGGAGCCTTTGAGTTCCGACAAATGCCAATAGACGACACTGGCGACCCCAATGCTTAGCAAAAAGGGCAAGCTGATTAAACCTGCCCTGAGATCCAATCGTTCGCCGATTGTAATTGCCAGCAAGGACATGAAAACAATCGTCATGGGCAACCGATCCCACACAAGCCGGTTGTCGCTAGGGGCCCAATGATAGTAGGCGGAGCCAAACGCCGTCAAAACCACCCCGGCAAAAAAGCAGAAGTACGGCATCATTTCGGAGCGGCGAGAAAACGTCGGCTGAATTTCCCTGGATAGCCTTCGCGCCAGGAAAGCCAGACCATTTAGACCCACAAAGAGCAAGGCCAGGTTAGAGACAACATCTAGAAAGTTGGGGATTCCAAGGAACGCCCGCTCGTCAGCGAAATGGTTGTAAGCGGGGTTTTGCACCACAGGATGACCGGCAAATGTTACCGCAACGGCGCCCACGATGATGATGACAAGTAGCCATTCGCGAGCCAGCCGAGATAAGTGAGCGTCAAACCATCGGCCGTCGAGCATTGAATATGGGTGTGACCAATCGAACAGTTCGTGTCGCGGTGCGACAGCAAAATGCCTTACGCCGCGTCTATGCAGAGTATAACTTGAACTGTCAGGCATAGGCAAATCGTGACCGCACAGCACCAGCATTCCCCACGTGCGCCCCAAGAAGTTCGCGCTATGGGTTGCAGTTAGAGTCTGACGCGGGCGAGCTGGTTACCGATTCGGCCGAATCGTATTCATCACTCAGGCGCATCGCTCATCCGGACAATATCCACCGGCCCAAATAACGCCGCCTGAACAGCGGTCACTTCGCGCCGCTTTATCATTTCCAGCAAGGCCAACAACGTCACCGCCAGTTCCACCCGCGTGGCATCCGGGCCAAACAGGTCATGGAAACGGAACCGCGCTTGCCGGCGGGCGGCGGCGCGCAAACGGGCGATCTGGTCTTCGATGGTGATGGGGCGCGGTTGAGCGACGGACAAGCTATCTTCCCGCAACTCCTGCCGGCTGATGACCTCCAACCAGGCATTTAACAAGACGCCGACCGTGACGCCTTCCAGGTCTAACTGGCTGTCAATGCGGGGCGGCGGCGCAACTCTTAGATAAGTGCGCAGGCCGGCAGACTCACGCTGTTTGAGAAATTCGGCCGAATCCTTGAACCGTTTGTAAAGCTGTAGTTGCCGCACCAACGCCTCGCCGGGGTCTTCCGTCTCCTCTCCCTCTAACGGTTCCAGGGGCGGCTGCGGCAACAAAGCCCGACTCTTAACCAGCAAAAGCCGCGCCCCCACCATGACAAAATCAATCAGCTCCGGAATCTTATCCTCCTCCAATCCCTCTACTTGCCGGAGATATTGATCCGTCACTTGGGCCAGGGAAATGGCGGTGATGTCGAGTTCCTGGCGCTCAATCAAGTGCAGCAACAGGTCAAGAGGGCCGTCAAACGCCGGGACGGAAATCGTGTAGGACATAGGAACCAGGGCCAAGGGCAGCCATCGCGGCCATCCGGGCGCTAATCCGGGCGGGCCACATAATTTTCCGGCTTGATGGAGATAACCTGACTGACGCCATCCGCGCCCATGCTGACGCCATAGAGCGTGCCGGCCGTCTGGACGGTGCCGCGGTTGTGAGTGATGACGATAAATTGCGTCTGGAGGCTCAATTCACGCAGCATGTCGGTGAAACGGCTGACATTCGCCTCATCCAGCATGGCATCCACCTCGTCCAACACACAAAAGGGGGTGGGCGAAACTTTGAGCAACGAGAAGATCAGGGCAGCCGCCGTCAGAGAGCGTTCGCCGCCGGAAAGCAAGCCCAGACCTTGGGCGCGCTTACCCGGCAGACGCGCCACAATATCTACGCCGCTAACAGTCAGGTTCTCCGGGTCGGTCAACACCAATTGGGCGGAGCCGCCGCCGAAAAGCCGCTTGAATACGCCGCCAAACGCTGCATCCACTTTCTCCACCGTCTCGGCAAAGGCGCGGGAGGTCAGATCATCCAGTTCACGGATGACCCGGCGCAATTGTGTCTCGGTGTGGGTCAAATCTTCCACTTGCTGAGTCAAAAAGTCATGACGCGTCTGGGTGGCGTGATACTCTTCGGGCGCGGTGGGATTTACCAGCCCCATGCGTTGCAGTTGCCGCCGCCGTCGCTGGATGGCTTCCTCCAGATCGTCCGGCAAGGCGTCCACGGACGGCAACCGCTCAACTACTTCAACCAACGGCAGCATAGATTGAACCGTCTCGTCTTCGTCAAAGCCCAGGTCTACCAGCCCCAGATCGGTGTGGATGCGCTCGCGGAGGATGTCAAGCTGGTTCTCATGCTGGGTGAGGGTGATGCGGGCCTGGGTGTAGGCGGTTTCCAGGCTGTGGGCGGATTTTTGGACATGGGACAGGCCGGCTTCGAGAGTTTGGAGCTGTGTTTGCAGGGCGGCGGATTGAGCGCGAATCGGCCGAATCTCTTCCTCTGCCGCCGCCATTTGCGCCTGCAACATCGCCAACTGCGCCTGCGCCGCCGGCAAATCGATCTCCAGCCGTTGCGTCTGCAAGCGCGTCTGGCGTTGCTCCAGGCGTTGTCGGCGCTCCTGCGCCTGGCGGGCGGTAGCGCGCCAGCCCTCGACGACCGCCAGCCGCCCCTGCGCGACCGCCCGCGCTGACGTTACCGCTTGTTGGCGCGCGGCCCGTTGCTGGCTCACTTCGGCCACCGGCAAGCCGGCCAGGGTTTGGCGGGCGACAAGCAACGCGGCCTCCGTCTCGGCCAGTCGGGCTTGTTCTTGAGCCATGACCTGTTCGATCTCCCGGCTGCGGGATGCCAAACGCGCCGCTTCCTGCGCCTGAAGCGCTTGCTGGCGCTGCCATTGGCCTGCCTGTTGCCGGGCCTGCTCCAATTGGCGCAACGCTTCGGCCCGTTGACGCCCAACCTGCTGTTCCCTGGCCCCTTCCTGGCGCTCGCTCTCATTCAAGCGGTCAAGCGCGGTTTGCTGCGCCTGCGCCGCCTGTTCCAACGTTTGCAGCGCGGCGCGCGCTTCTTCCAGTTCCGTTTGCTTGGCAGCGACGGCGGTTTGCGCCTCACGCCATTGGCGCTCCCGGGCGGCGGCGCTTTCGGCCGAATCCGCCGGTCGGGTCATCACCAACCCACCCGCCAGCACCACACAACCATCCAACGACGCCGCCGACCAGCCAGGCGGCAATGTCCGCCCAATGGCGTAAGCGACGGCCGGCGACTCGACCAACAAAGTAGTCCCTAGCAACCAGACCAACCAGGACGCTTCCTCGGCCGGGAATGTCACCAATTGATCCGCCCACCCCAAAATGCCGGCGCCGGCCGGCGTCGGGCGAGCCAGCGCCGGTTGCGCCGGGCGCGCGGCCTCTGTCCGCGCCATGACGTGCAAGGCCTGCCCCGGATTGCGCCGAACAAGCTGCCAAAGGGCCGCCTCATCCGCCACCAAGAGCGTCTGCCAACGGCTGCGCAGGGCGGCTTCCACGGCGGTCTGATAGGCCGGCGGGATGGTGATGACCTGCCCCAAATAGCTGATGACGGCGGAGGCGTCGTGTAGTCGCGCAGTTGTGCGGCGCATCTGGTCGAGCATGTCCCGGCGCGTTTCCAGGCGCGCCAGGTCTTTGCTCAGGCGATTGAGTTGTTGGGCGGCTTCGTCGAGATCGCGCCGGCGGGCTTTCAGCTCGCGGCTGAGGGTTTGGGCCTCGGCTTGCAGGCGCGCGCGTGTCTGACGGTGGGCCTCGGCTTGCTGTTGCCAGGCGTTGGATTCGGCCGAAAACTTCCCCATCCTCTCTTCGATAGCCGCCTGCGCCGTTGTATCCGCTTGCCCCCGCGCCTGCTCCTGCGCCCGCTCACGCAACTGGCTCAATTGCCCTTGCCAGCCCGCCAGCCGGGTCTGCGCCTCGCGCTGCGCCCCTTCCAGCGCCCGCGCCTGATTCCGGCAAGCATCAATCGTCGCCTGCTGCGCCTGGAAGTTGGCCTCAAACAGCGTCAGGTCAGCCTCCGCGCCGCTCAACTCTGCTTGCGCCGCCATCCACTCCGCTTCGGCCGCCGCCAGTTGGCCGGCCACGCTGTCGGTGTGCGCCAGCGCCTCCGGCCATTCCTGGGCCAACTCGGCTAATTGTTGCGCCACCAGCGCCTCTCGCTCTTCCAGAACAGCCGCTTGTCGCCGCGCCTGTTCCAGTTGATCGCGCTGCGCCTGGCGTTCTTGCTCCCGCGCGCCCAGCGCGGCGAGAATAGTCTGGTGCTGCCGGCGTTGTTTCTCCAACTCCGACTGCTGCGTCTGCCATTGCTCACGACTCGCCAACCACGCCTCTTGAGCCGTCTGAGCGCTCTGGCGGCTCCGGCGTAGTTGTCGGCGGGCAGCCTCCCAATGATAGCCATACCATTGGCGCAGCAGCAGGCGCAGGTCAGCGGCCACCTGTTCGTAATTCCGGGCGCGGTCAGCTTGCCGCTTGAGCGCGCTCAGGCGCGGCCGAATTTCGCTGAGGATGTCGTGGACGCGCTCCAGGTTGTGATGGGTCTCTTGCAACCGGCGCAAAGTCTCCGCCCGACGCGCTTTGTAATGGCTGATGCCGGCGGCCTCTTCAAATAGCGCCCGGCGCTCCTCCGGGTTGAGCGAAAGCGCGCGGTCAATCATGCCCTGGCCGATGATGGTGTAGTTGCGTTCCGACAGGCCGCTGCCGGAGAGGAGTTCGGTGACATCGCGCAGGCGCACTTTCTGACCGTTGAGCATGTACTCCGTGTCGCCTGAACGGTAGGTTTTTCGGCCGATTTCCACCTCGCTATAAGCAATCGGCAACCAGCCGTCGCTATTGTCCAGCGTCAGTGTGACCGTCGCCATGCCCGCCCGCGCGCGTTGCTGGCTGCCGACGAAGATCAAATCTTCGCCGCGCTTGACCCGCATCTCGCTGAAACTTTGTTCGCCCAACACCCAGCGCAAGGCGTCGGCAATGTTGCTCTTGCCGCTGCCATTCGGCCCAACGACGGCAGTCAGGCCGGAATCGAAGAGCAGTTCGGTCTTGTTGGCAAAGGTCTTATACCCTTGCAGTTCGAGGCGCTTCAAAAACATAGGATTGGTTTGACAGTTTGGTAGTTCGGTAGTCAGGTGGTTCAGTAGTTTGGTAAGCGTTGCCAAAGCCAATAACGACAAAACGGCGCAACTACCCCACTCTGAGTAACAAGCCTTTGAGAAAGGCGGCTTCCGGGAAGCTGAGCAGGACGGGATGATCCGGGCCCTGGGTGAGCGTCTGGATGATTTGGGCGTCGCGGCCGGCGTCCAGAGCCGCGCCAAAAACGACCTTCTGGAAAAGATCGGCCGAAATCAACCCGGAACAGGAAAAGGTTGCCAACCAGCCCCCCGGTCGCAGCAAGCGGCAAGCCAGCCAGTTCAAATCCTTGTAGCCGCGTGTGGCGGCAAGAACATCCTGTTGGCTGTGGGCAAATTTAGGCGGGTCCAGGATAACCATGTCGAACTGGCGGCCTGTGTCACGAAAATGGCGCAGCAGTTCAAAGGCATCGGCGGTGAAGTATTCGTCTTGTCGCCGGTCCAAACCGTTGAGCTGCATATTGGCTTGCGCCTGGGCCAGTAATTCGGCCGAACTATCCACGTGCGCCACCGCTTGCGCCCCGCGCGCCGCCGCATAGACGCCAAACCCGCCCGTGTAAGCGAAAACATTCAAAACTGTCCGGCCCGCCACCAGCCGGGGATCGCTCACCCACGCCCGGTTTTGGCGTTGGTCCAGATAATGACCCGTCTTATGCCCGCGCCAGAGGTCTACCGCATAGGGCAAGCCGTTCTCTTGAATCACCAGCCTGTCCGGAGGGGGCGCGCCACGCAAGCTCCCCGCCCAAAGATTGAGGCCCTCCTTCTTGCGCACATCCACATCGGAACGTTCCAGCACGCCCGCCGGTTGCAACAGCTCCCAGAGCGCATCCAGCAGCAGCCCCTTGCGCCGCTCAATGCCCATCGTCAGGCATTGCATCACCAGGTAGTCGCCATAGCGGTCAACAATCAAGCCGGGTAAGCCATCCGCCTCGGCGTTGATCAGGCGATAAGCCGTTGTAGCCGGCTCAAAAGCGAGTTCCCGCCGCAAAGCAATAGCGCGTTCCAGCCGGTTGCGCCAGAAACGCTCATCCAACGGCTCGCTTTCATTCCAGGTGAGCAAACGCACACGAATTTGCGAATGGGGATTGTAGTAGCCGGTTGCCAGGTATTCCCCGCCCTGCGTACGCACAGCCACCAGATCGCCCGGCTGCACCGGGCCGCTGACGCGTTGAATAGCGCCGGAAAAGACCCAGGGATGTCGCTGGCGGATCGGTTTGTAGCGGTCTGCCTGGATATAAACGTTGCCGATAATCGCTTCCATAGGGACAGAAGTGTAACATAAAATGGGATGATTGGGGGGCGAACCGTGATGGTCGGCCGGGGCCGACTCATCCGAGGGTGTGGGGGGCAACCCCCAGGCGAGCCAATTCCGCGACCAAATCCAGCTCCGGCGTGAAATGAATGGCCGCCAGACCGACCGCGCGCGCCCCTTGCACGTTGCGGGCAAAGTCGTCAATGAAGACGGCGCACTCCGGCGGGCAGTCGAGCAGCCTCAGGGTGTGCTGGTAAATGGCGGGGTCAGGTTTGAGTCGGCCGAATTCGGCCGAAATCACTACCTCGTCGAACACATCCGCTATCCCCAAGCGCGCCAACTCAGCCCGCAACCCATCCATGGCATTGCTAATGAGACCAATCGCGTAATGCCGTTTCAAGCGCCGGATGAAAGCCATTAGCGCCACATCCAACCGATCCTCGGCCCAAAAATCGCGCCGCAGCTCAGACAGTTGTTCCGACGACAGGCCGATTGTCTTGCCAACCCAGACCCAATGCGCCGCCTCGGTAAACAGACCCAGTTGCGCCGCCCGCCCATGCTCGCTGTTGAAAACCAACTCTTCCACACTGCCCGGCGCCAGACCCAGCCGCGCATCCCAGGCCAAACGCCGTTCCCATGATTGTGTGCGCACCAACACCCCGCCAAAATCAAAGAGCACCGCTTGCATGCTTGCCATAACCCATTCACCTGCGTATCTGAACAAACCGGGACGATGAGAACGCCGGCGGCCTTCTTTCGCCCACAGCCGGCCCAATTCTACCCCATCCGGCCGCGCCCGCCGCCCCCACTGCTGACGGCAATTCCCGCCCAGTCGTTGCGCGTCATAGACGGGTGCATGATAATCAGGGGTCTGACACAAGCCGCGCATTCGAGCGACTCAATCGGCGCGTCCGGGCAGAGTTCAACACCTTGCCGCCGACCGGAGCGAACGCGCAGGACAGCGTTGAAGGCAGTTTTATGACAACAGGGTTGGTCTATGTGCCGAGCCGCGAACACACCCTGGCGGGCCATCCAGAGCACGCCGGGCGGTTGGCGGCCGTGTGGGGACGCCTGGAAGCGGCCGACGTTTTGGGACAGGTGACGCCTCTGACACCCCAACCGGCAACGACGGCGCAGATCGTGCGTGTCCATGCGGCCGAGCATCAAGCGTTAATCAGTTGGGCGGCGGCTCAGGGGCACGGCATGTTGGGCCCCGACACGTATGTCACGGCCGCCAGCGCGGACGCCGCCTTGTTGGCAGCCGGCGGCGCGTGTGCGGCGGTGGATGCCGTGTTGAGCGGCGCGGCGCATAACGCCCTGGCCCTGGTGCGCCCGCCCGGTCACCATGCCGGCTGGAATACGGTTGAAGGCTTCTGCCTGTATAACAATATCGCTATGGCAGCTCGCCAGGCTCAGGCGATTCATCGCCTGCGGCGTGTGGCGATTGTAGATTTCGATGTGCATCACGGCAACGGCACGCAACAGATTTTTGAATGGGATGACTCAGTGCTGTTTATCTCGTTGCACATGTTTGCGCCCTATTTCTACCCCGGCACGGGCAATCTGGATGAGATCGGGCTGGGCGAAGGGCGCGGCTACACACTGAATGTGCCGCTTGGACCGGGGACGGGGGATAAGGGATATGCGCAAATGTTTGAGGAGGTGATTCGGCCGAAAATTACCTCTTTTGCCCCCGAACTCATTCTCGTCTCAGCCGGGTTTGACGCTCACTGGCGCGACCCGTTGGCCGAGGCCCGCCTCTCACTGCGCGGTTACGCTCACCTCACCCGCAGTCTCATCGGCTGGGCGGACCAATATTGCCAGGGCCGCATCGTGTTCATCCTGGAAGGCGGCTACCTGCTCGAAGCGCTCTCCCACGGCGTCCTCAACACCCTCTACGCCCTGCTTGGACAAGACGAGATTGTTGACCCCCTCGGCCCTTGTCCCAACCCGGAGCGCGACATCACCGCCTTGTTGGTGAAACTTCGGCAACGCCACTTGCTAGGATAGTCAAAAACCGGCATAATACGCCTTAAGTCGCTCCGGCAGCGACCAATCAGGCAAATGTTGGGCCAGCTTATCGCGCACAGCCATTCGCCCAGCCACGCCCATTTGTTGGCCGGATTCCGGCCTAGATGTTTGCCGGCAGCGAGACAGACGCATGACCACTGCGAACTCCGATCCCGTTTCACGAGGCCGTTTGATAATGCCTGCGCAGGATAAGACCCTGCACCGGCCGGAAAAGACGGACGAGATGCCCGCTTCCGCAACGACGATAGCATCCGCGCCGCCCCCTTCTTATCGGGCGGCTCTGCCCGTTCCCATCCGCGACCTGCCCACCTGGCTGCTGCTCGACATGGGTTATGCGCCGCCGGTGGCCGCGCCGGTTATCGCCGACGCCCCCAAGCCGGAGAGCGATCATTTGAGTTGGCTAGACGAGATAGCCTCCGGTTTCGGCGCGCCGCTGGAAGACGTCTCCCTCGGTTATTGGGAGGATACTCCGACCAATGTTACCAAGCCGAACCCGCCGGCCGCATCGACGAGCGCCGCGTCGGATTTAACCCAACGCCCCACGCCTATTGCCGCCCTGCCGTCGGAAGAACCGGAGCCGACCCCGCTAGAAAACAAAACGCCGCTGCCCGCCTCAACGCAAACGGCCACCGAGATTGCGTCAGACCTAGCGCCGCTCAAGCTGCCCCGCCTGGAGGATGCGGCGAATACCCCAACCGAGCCGGGGCGCTCGGACGTGAGGGGATTGGACGAGGCGTTGGCCGGGCTAGACCACCTGCCTAAAAAACGCCTGGCGACCTCGCATGAAGACGGAACGGACATTGATGTCCTCGCTATGTTGGAAGCGCAAATGCGCGAGGCCAAGGCCGGGGGCAGCCGTGGAGACGCCCCGCCGCGCCGAGAAGAGACGAACATTGATTTACTGGCCGTCTTCGAGGCCGACCTGACTGAACAGGCGGACCGACCAGCCATTGCGACAGATACGGACATCACTTCCGATAAAGGGCAATTGGCGTCAATTATGGCTGTTTTAGGTAACGATTCGGCCGAATCCCTTATCCTTCCGGAAGCCACACATATTTCCACAGCCGAGCCAACGATCATCGGCGCTCGCCGATTTACGCCGGATGAGCCGACGCCCCCAGAAAGCGTTTCGGCCGAAACGCCGGCAGCCGAGCCCGCTCCGCCCGCGCCCGAGCCCGTCACGCCCGCGCCGCCCCCGCCCGTCGCGGCAGAACAAGACCACGCCAGCCCGACCATTGTCCACCTGGAAGAGACCAGTTCGGTCATCGTGGCGAATCTAGCCAACGAAATCCCCGATGATCCTGATGAAGCCATCGCCTGGCTCGAGAAAATGGCCCAGGAATCCTCCAGGCGCGCGCCGCGCCGCAAAGAAACGCGCTCTAAAATGCCGACCGTGTCGGCCTCGATCGCGCCGCCGGTAGCCGCCGTCAACCCACCAACCAATGAACCGGCCACGCCCACGCGGATGGCCGCTGCGCCGGCAGCCGAGTCGCCGGACACCGTCGTCAAATCTACCTCTAAGAATATCCCCGCGCCGCCGCCGGCCGCGATGCCTGCCGGTCTGGAAAGCGCTATACCGGAGACGCTCGACGACGCCTTGGCCTGGCTGGACGAGCTGGTTTCCAGCGAGAAACGGCGCGAAGAGTTAGAAGACGCCACAGAGGTCGTAGAGCCGCTTGAGCTTGAACCGGACGCGCCGCCGTCGTCTGAGGAAGAGATCGCGCCGCCGGATATTTTGGTGGAAGAGGCAGACAACACGTTAGATTGGCTGGATCGTTTTGCAGCCGAACAGGATTTCCCGGCAGCCAACCTGACAGTTCAGGCCGCGCCTGAGGTTGTGGTGCTGAGCGCGGCGGAGCGGGCGCAGGCGGCTTTGGCGGCCGGTGATTTTGCGCAGGCCACGCCCCTGGTCGAACAGTTACTGGCTGAGGCGGATTCGGCCGAAAACTTGCTCCCCGCTCTGCAAACAGCCGTTGAGTTGCATCCGACTGAGATTGGACTACAACGCTGGCTGGGAGATGCCTACCTGCGCCAGGGGCGCGCTGCTGACGCCGCCGCCGCCTATCGCCAGGCTCTGATGGCCGCCCTGACGCGGTTAACCGGCAACGACGGAGCCACATCGTCGCCGCCGCACCCAAACGCCTAAAAATCACACGGGAGCGTCGAGTAACCGAGCCGCCCAGAGTTCCGGGCGACGACTCATAGTCGGCGCATGTCCCGTGACTAAGTTGAGAGGAGTATTCTGCATGGAACGCACATTGATTCTGGTCAAACCGGATGGAGTCCAACGCGGCTTGATTGGAGAGATCGTGGCGCGCTTCGAGCGCCGGGGGCTAAAACTGACCGGCCTGAAGCTGCTGCAAATGTCACGCGAACTGGCCGAACGGCATTATGCCGTCCACCAGGGGCGTCCCTTCTACGCCGGCCTGGTGGAATATATTACGTCAGGGCCGGTCGTAGCCATGGTGTGGGAGGGCAAGAACGCCGTCGCCGCCGCGCGCGCCACCATCGGCGCGACAAACCCGGTGGCGGCCACCGGAGGGACGATCCGGGGAGACTTGGGACTGGAAATCGGCCGAAACTTGGTCCACGGCTCCGATTCCCCGGAAAACGCCGTGAACGAAGTCAACCTCTTTTTTGCAGCCGAAGAGGTCATCGGTTGGGATCGGACGGTTGAGCGGTGGGTAGCCGAGTGATCAACCGGTTGGTTGGATAGCCCAACTATCCAACCAACTCTTTTACTGTATCCGCAACACCACGCGGGCGTCGCGCCACAGGTCTTCCAACTGGTAATAACGCCGCATATCCGGTGAGAAAATGTGTACAATGACGTCGCCGAAGTCAACCAGCACCCAACCCCCTTCCGGCTCACCTTCGACTCCCACCGGCAACGTTTCGGCCGATTGCTTGGCCTCTCCCAGCACGCTATTCATCATGGCGCGCAACTGCCGGTCATTTTCCGCATTGCACAAGAGAAAATAGTCGGCGAACACACACTTGGGTTGTACATCCAGCAACAAAATATTGCTGCCGTGCTTCTCCTCCACGGCGTCTACGAGTACCTTCGCGAGTTCTAGACCTTCCAGAAACGGCCTCCATTGTTCGTATTAAACTGATTTTAACATGCGCCGCCGGAGCGGCGCAAAGAACGCGGCGTCAAACCTGATGCTCCTGGCGATATTGGGCGATCTGTTGCCGCAGCGCCGCGCTTTGTTGCCACATCTGGGTGGCCGGTTGCTCCAGGTCAGCCACATAGGTTGTCTGCAGGGTTTGGGCTTGGGTTAAGGCAGTCCGGGCGGCGGCGATGGCATTCTCGCGAATCGGCCGAATCACTTCCTTCAACAACGGCGGCTCCGGCTCATCCAGCGCCCCCAGCCACTTTTCCAGCCGCGCCACCCCATAGGTATGCATGCCTGTGATCGAATTAGGCGTCTCTTGCAACAAAGCCGTCAGCGCTTCCACCACCTGCGCCGCCTTATCCCCCAGGCCGAACGGCAACCAGCGCAACACGTCGGCAAACCAATCCGCCAGAAGAATGAGAAACGGCTCGGTTTTATCCAGGACAACCCGCAATACGACTTCGAGCGTGGACATGAGGCGGCTCAATAGGGCCAGATGCCCCACCAGCCAGCGGCGGCCCTCATCCAGCCAGGGCAGGTCGCTCTCCAGGCGGTCCAGAGCGATAGCGCCTTGAGCCAACCCCTGCGACACGCCCGGCAAACCATCTACCCAGCCGGTCAGGGCGGAGCCAACCGCGCTCATGCCTTCCATGACCGTCGCGCCCACATCCACTTGTTCCAATTGCTCATACAGCCCCACCAAACCCTCCAGGAGCGACGTGTGCGTTTGGGTCGTCTGCAACGCTTCTTGCAAAGCCAGATGGCTCTGCTGAAGGGTGTTCAAAGATTGATCGAGGCCGGCCAGACGCCTGTGCGCGGCATCCAGTTCGGCCTGTAGGCGCAAGTTCTCGGCCTGATTGGCTGCCATCTGGGCCAAAGAATCCGTCCCGCCGGAAACAGGGGCCGAAACCGCCACAGAGCCGACAGCCGGCGTTACTGTGGGAAAGAGCGGGCCATAGGCGGGAACGGTCGCCTGGGTTTCAACCAGCGCCGCCGCGCCCGCGCCCACGGCGGTAGCGGCGGCGGCGGTAGCGGCTATCGCTTTCAAAAAACCGCGCCGGCTATAATGTGTCTCTGGGGTGTGTTCGGGCATACGCTTGCCTCCTCAATTGAACCTTCTCCTCAGACCACCAACATGAAGAGATCGAATAACGCCGCCAATGGCAGACGCAACGCACAACATCTTCTATTTTGGACACGCGTCGCGGGGAGAAGACACACTGCGCCGATAAAGGCCAACTCAGGCCTCTTCCGCATAACCTAGTTGGCGCAAGAAGCGTTCGTCGCGCCGCCAATTTGGCGCCACTTTGACCCACAGATCGAGAAAAACCGGGGCGCCTAACATGTCGCTAATTTCTTTGCGCGCCGCTTCCCCAATCTGGCGTAGCTGCCGCCCTTCTTTGCCGATGAGCATCTTCTTGTGCGTCTCGCGTTCCACAAAGATGGTGGCCTGAATGTAGGTGACGCCGTTGTCGCGCTCCTTGAATTCCGCCACACTCACGGCTGCGCCATGCGGCACTTCATCCCAGAGTTGGATGAGGATTTGCTCACGGATCATTTCGGCCGCAATCTGGCGCACATAGGTCTCAGTGACCTGATCTTCCGGGTAGTATTGCGGACCGGGAGGGAGTGCTGCCACCAACATGGTGTAAAGTTCGTCGAGGCCGAGAGATTTTTCGGCCGAAAGCATGATCCACGGCGCATCCGGCAGCAAGGCGCGATACGCTTCAGAACGCGGCAAGAAATAGGCCGGCTGCAATAAATCCAGCTTATTGATCGCCAGAATCACCCGGCTCTGTTCGAACAAATCGGCCAAGCGGCGGGCTATGGCCTCATCTTCTAACTGCGGCGGCACACTACCGTCCACCAGCCACAACACCACGTCCGCATCCGCCAACACCTCATTCGTCACACGCAACATAAATTCATCCAGCTTATGGCGCGGGGACGGGATCAGACCCGGTGTGTCTATGAAGATCATCTGGTGATCCGGGCCGGTTAGAATGCCCAGTTGACGTTGGCGCGTGGTTTGTGGGCGCGGCGAGACAATGGCGATTTTTTGCTTGAGCAACGCATTCAACAGGCAGCTTTTGCCCACATTCGGCCGGCCGATGACCGCCACAAAACCCGATCGGTAATTTTCAGGTAGAAGTTCATCCATAGTCAATGGTTTGTACCCTGGAGACAACGCGCCACAAAGGCTCGGCTGGCGCGGAAAGTGTCGTCATCATGCGTCGGCTGGCCGCGTAACACCACGGCTTTCAGGCGCGTGCGCGCCAGCGCGGGTAGCCACTCACCCCATTCGGCAGCCAAAGGCGGTTGCGGCGCCGCGTTCGCTTCTGGGGCGTCATATAGATACGCCACCGCCAGGCGTTCGCCGGCCGCCGGCAACCAGGTTGCCAGATTATTGCGCTGCAACGCCGCCCGAACATCCATTGCCCAACCAATACCCAGATCAAACGTGATTTTCGCCATGCGGTCAGCTTGATTCGTGAGCGGTGCGCCCAGCCAGACCTCCATATTGGGCAGGGCATAGGTCATGCGCCGATTCACTACTTGGGCCCAACTTTCATCGAACCCGGGCACGACCGGCGGCGCGTGGTTCTCACGCAGATAGCGTTCCAGCGCATCTTCATCTTGAAAGATGTGGGCCGGTTCGGCGACAAAGACGGCCGCGCCTAAAATTCCGGCCGCGCCCGCCGCGTTCAGCAAAATATCCTTGCGCGCCCTGGGCGAAAACATCTGCGCCTGATTGAGCGGCGGCAAAGTGACCGACCAAACCGAGAGACCCAGACTGGTCAACTGCGTCTTCAACTCCCGGTAGAAACGCGCATTGGGACGACGGCGGGCGCTGTAATCGAATTCGTCCGGCTGGAGGTTGATCTCTATAGAAGTAAAGCCCAGATCGGCCGCCCGTTGCACCGCGCGCGGAGTGGCAGCCTGGAGCGCTGCCGTGCTAATCGCAATCTGCATAGTTTTATCTGATAGCGCTAACCACGCGCCTGGAGCGTGGGTCAGCCTGATTTAGGTTGACGAGTTGTGAGCAGGTTTATCTCGCCACAAATGCCGCCGGGCGCCGTCTAGCGCAACGAGTAAACCCACGACCATCAGGCCGGCGTCCAACAGGGTGTCGAGCGGCAGGCCGCGCCATAATGGCATGACGTCGCCGCGAAACAGGCCAATTACGGCGCGTGGCAGGCTGAGCGCGGCCAGGGTCAAACCAAAAAGAACGCCCGGCGGCCAGGCGCGCCGCGCCGCCGGTAACACCCAGGCCGCCGTCAATAGCGCAAAAAAAACACCGGCCAATTGGGTCTGGTAGCGAACGGCAAACACGCCATAAACGTCGGGCAAATCGGCCGAAAACCAGCCCAATAGCGCATTTCGGCCGAACGCACACCCATCCAGGTAGCAGGCCGACCAGCCAAACACAAACATAAGCGCCATAGCCGGAGCCAGCCAATCCGCGTAGCGCGCCGGCGAACGCTTCTGCCGGCGACTCCACCCCCACAATGTTAACAGACCTGCCGACATTGCGCCATGATAGGCCAGACCCCCTAGCTGCGGCCAGGCAATCTCAGCCCGATGGCTGGCAAAATAGGCCCAGTTCAACCAGACAAAACCCAACCGTCCGCCCACCAAAGCGGCGCCTGCAACCCACAAAACCCCGTCCAGGGCGCGCCACCAGGCCGGTTGGTGACGGGCCGACCAGGCCAGCCACCCTAGAGCGGCCACCAAGCCGAGGCCCATCACCACCTGATAAGTGTAGAGTAAAAATGGCCCATACCGGGTCAAGATGGGATACATACCACTTGCCTGCCTATCCATTCCGGCCAGCGCACCCTTTGCTCGCTAGACCAACCCTTCCAGTTTACCACCAATCCTGGCTATCTTCCGTTATAATGGAGGTTAAACATTAAACGAGACAGGTTTATGCCTAACGCGCTTTTTCGTCATCTGCCCACCCTGGAAACCGACCGCTTAATCTTGCGCCCGCTGCGGCTGACGGATGCAGAAGATGTGTTTGCTTACGCCAGCGACCCGGAGATGACCCATTACACCACCTGGACGGCGCATCGTAGCCTGGCTGATTCACGCCACTTCTTGCAAGCCAAGCTGATGAGTTATGCCCACGGCGAACCGTCAAACTGGGGGGTGGTGCTGGCCGCCAGTGGCCGACTGATAGGCACTTGCGGTTTTGTGAGCTGGAACCCCGACCATCGCCGGGCCGAAATCGGTTACGCGCTGGCGCGCCGGCATTGGGGGCAAGGGTTGACGACGGAAGCAGTGCGGGCTGTGGTTGATTTCAGCTTTCGCCAGACTGAGCTTTACCGCCTTCAAGCGCTGTGCCTCATCCCCAACCACGCTTCGGCGCGGGTGATGGAGAAAGTTGGGATGCGCTATGAAGGCATCCTGCGTGGTTTTGCGGACCACCAGGGGCAATTTAGCGACCTAAAAATCTATGCCATCTTGCGACCGGATTGGGAGAGCCGCCGGTTGTCGGCGACCGGCGCATCGCCGGCTTAATTCTGGAGACGACGTTATGATCCCTGCTCTGTCTTCTCCCCCGCACCCGCGGCACATCGCTCTAGTAGCGCATGACAACAAGAAGGATGATCTGTTGACCTGGGCGCGAGAACACCGCCAGGCATTGGCCGGACATACGTTGTATGCCACGGGCACGACAGGGTTTATCCTAGCGCAAGCGCTCAATTTACCGATCACTTGTTTTGAGAGCGGGCCGCTAGGCGGCGATTTGCAGATCGGGGCCGCCATTACTGACGGCTCGATTGACATGCTTATTTTCTTTTGGGACCCCCTGGAAGCGCAGCCGCATGATCCTGACGTGAAGGCGTTACTGCGGGTGGCGGTGGTCTGGAATATCCCGGTGGCGTGCAATGCGATTTCGGCCGATTTTATCTTCTCCTCGCCCCTCCTCCAGGCGGCCCCACCCGACCGGCCCGATTACGCCTCACACCGTCGTCGCCGCATCCCGAATACTTGACAGTCCGGCTATGTGGCGTTATCGTTCCTTAGCCAGATTAATTTTTGATTAAACGAGGAGTCCCTATGTCACCCTTATCCTGGCGCCGGCCCATCGTCCTGATCGTTACCCTGCTAAGCCTCACCCTGCTAGGCGTGCCCTACAGCGCGTGGGCCCAGACCGCCGTGAATGCGGATACAGTCGGGCAACTCTTCATCACCAACGCGGATGTTAGCCGCACCCCCACCCTGGAATTGCAAGCCTATGGACGTACCAGTAGCGGCGCGCCCATTGATTTCAACAACCAATTCATCGCTATCTTTCATGCCGGCGCACTCATTCCTAAAGAACAAGTGCAATTAATCGGCGCTACCGATATCGGCACGCTAACCGTGTTTGTGGTGGATTTGCCGCCAGGTGTGCAAAGCCAATTGGAGGCGGTGCAGCAAGCCATTGTGGCTTATGCTTCCGAGCCAACCATGAAAGAGCAGGTGGATTACGTGGCAATCTTCCGCCTGGGCGAGGCCGCTGCCAGCCCGTTGCTTGAGCCGGTTAACTTTCACAACAGTGTTCTGAATCACTTTACCACCACCCCGTTGACGACTCAAGCAGGCGCGACGGCGCTTTTCGACAGCGTCGGCGCGCTATTGAATGATATCAATCGCCTGAAACCGAACCCCAATCTGCTGGCCGCGCTAGTCCTCATCACCGACGGCACAGACGTCGTCAGTACGCAAGTTCAGCCGGACGAGATCGCGCAACGCGCCACGGCTTTAGGCATTCCCGTCCACACAATCTGGCTGCAAAATGATGAGCTAACCGAGTTCGGATATGGCGTCGGGCAAGATTTTCTGAACAAAACGGCCCAGAATTCCGGCGGGTTGGCGGCCAAGATAACCGATAGCCAGGCGCTAAGCAATATCTGGAATCGCATCGCCGGTTTTCGTAGTCGCGCCGTCATCCATTACACCGTGGCAAACTTGAGCGGCGGCACGTTCAACGTGGAGCTGAGTCTGCCAGACCTGCCCAAGGTGCAGGCAGCCACGACTTCGGTAACAATTTCCGGCGATGTGCCGAGCATTGTTTTCGACTTTCCGGCCGATTTGCCGGCTGAGGCGTGGGCCTTTGCCTTGCCTGACCTATCTGCGCCGGTTAAATTGGGCTTTACCACCCGGACAAGCTGGCTGGATGGGCAAACGCGCACGTTGACGGCGGCGGAGTTACAGGTAAACGGGCAAAAAGTGGCCGATATAGACCCGGCCTCATTGTCGAGTTTCGAGGCGGAGGTGCCGAATTTGGTTTACGGCAACAATGTGGTGCAGGTGCGAGTGCAAGATGAACAGGGGCGATCGGCCGAAACGCCGGAACTGGTGCTCGTCTTGCAACAAGGGCCGCGCCTGATCCCTGAGCCGCTCAAGGGTTCGGCCGATTTGGGTCGCATTCTTCGCCTCGCCGTAATGGTAATCTTCCTCTTAGCCCTGCTGGCCTTCCTCATTTGGTTCTTACTACGTCGCGTCAATCTCGCCGCCCTCCGCCCCAGCCGGGAACGCGCCCCCGACGACGTCGCCCTCCCGGCCGCCGCCAAAGCGGAGCAGAAACCGCTGCGATCTCGCCCTGCCCGCCAACCCGCCGCCGTGGACACCCCCACCGTCATGGCCGGCGCGGCAGGGGGCGGCCCGCGACCAGGCCCGGCGGGCCAGGCCTACCTGGAAATCCTGGAAACCAAAAGCCCTGCCGCCAAACAAGCGCCCATCACCCGCCCGGAATTTCTCATCGGCCGCAACCCCAACGCTGACCTCGCTTTCACCGAAGACATCACCGTTTCGCGCATCCATTGCACCATTGTGCAGGATGGCGCCATTTATCGCATCTTCGACGAGCAGAGCACCGGGGGAACCTTCGTCAATGACGCCGAAGTGCCTGAATATGGCCTGCAATTAAAGGATGGCGATGAGCTATATCTGGGCGAAGTGCATCTGCGCTTCCACTACCCACACTAGCCGCCGCGCGCGCCCGCTGCCCTGACCATGACCGCCGACCTGACCCTCACCCCATCCCAGCAAAGCGTGGTTAACGCCACCGGCAGCCTTTTCGTTGTCGGCCCGGCCGGCGCCGGCAAAACCACCGCCCTGCAACAGCGCGTGTTAACCTTGTTGCGACAACGTGAACCGGCCTATACCATTCTCGTGCTGGTCGCCGACCGTGAGCAACGCCAGGCTTACACCACTTTTGTGCAAAGGGCGGCCGCCGGTTCCTTTGCCGATCTCAAAATCGGACATTACAGCAGTCTGACCCGCGAGATGGTCATCTTGTTCTGGCCGCTGGTGGCGCGTGACGCCGGTTTTCGCAGCGGTTTCCAGCCGCCCACCTTCCTGGGCTACGATCTGGCCCAATTGATGATGTGGCGGATCATCACACCCTTGCTCGGTCGGGGCGCTTTCGCCAACGTGCGTCTCAAACCTCAACAGATCATGAGCCAGTTGCTGGACACGCTCAGCCGGGCCGCGCTCAATAATCTGGACATCATGGAAGCCACGCAACGCCAGATCAGCACCTGGACCGGGGAGCCGGATCATGTTCTGAGCCTGGAACAGGCCTACCAGGCCGCCATACTCTTCCGGCAACATTGCCAAAGCCACAATCTGTTAGACCTCTCGCTAACGATCGAAACATTCAACCGGCATGTCCTGGGGCATCCGGAATTCTCGCGCTATTTCAGTGAGCGCTTCCGACATTTATTGGTAGACAACCTGGATGAGCAAACCCCCGCCGGTCAGTTTTTCGTCCGGCAGCTCCTCCCACAAACGGTAACCACGGTATTGGCCTACGATGAAGGCGGTGGTTATCGGCGTTTTCTGGCCGCCGATCCGATAGGCGCAGCGCGCCTGAGCACGTCATGCCGACAACTGGTGCGGCTGGAAGAGAGTTTTAGTTCCTCCCCGGCGATCCAAGCTGTCAGCCAAACTGTAGAAGCGTTCTTGCACGGCCAGTCAGCCTGGGCGGCCGATGCCGGGCCGACGCCGCTGGCGCCGGATGTGCTCAAATTGGCGCAAACAGCCATCCTCCAGCGCGTCATGGGGCGTTATCGCCGTGAAATGGTCTTTCGTCTGGCGCAACAGTTGGCGGAGCTTGTTCGGGTGAAAAACGTGCCGGCCCGCGAGATCGCCGTGATTGTGCCCTACATGGACGGCGCGATGCAATATAGCCTCTTGCGCGCATTCAAGGGGGCGGGCGTGCCGATGAACCTGGTGCGACGCCGCGCCAGCCCGCGCGAGGAGCCGCGTGTGCGCGCCTGGCTGACCTGGACGGCGCTGGCGCACCCGGAATGGGGCCTCACTCCCACCGAGTTTGATGTGGCTGAGGCGTTGACGCTAAGTTTGAATCGGTTAGACCCGGCGCGGGCGGCGCTGCTGGCCCAACGGCTGTATGATACGTCGGCGGGCCGGCTGCGCCCGGCCGACGAATTGGCGGAGCGCTATCAAGAACGGGTGGGCGCGGACATCCTGGGGCCTTATGAGCAGTTGCGCCAATGGTTGGCGGCGCAACGCGCTGAGCAACGGCTGGATCATTTTTTGTATCAGTTGTTTGCGGACTTGCTCTCGCAGCCGATGTTTCAGCCGGAACCGGACCTGGCCGGCGCGGCCGTGTGTGGCTGGTTGGTGCAGACGGCGACGCGATTGTGTGATTCGGCCGAATCCCTTGGCCTGCTCACCCCCACCGACATCGGTCAAGCCTTTCTCGACAGCATCAATCAGGGCCTCGTCACCACCCAGCCCCCCGACACCGGCGATCCCCCAGACCCGGAAGGCGTCATCATCACGACCATTTACGGCTATCTGCTACACGCCCGCCCTGTTCAAGTGCAGGTCTGGCTGGAAACCGCCGCCAGCGGCTGGTGGGATATTCCCCGCCAACCCCTCAGCAACGCCTTCGTCTTATCCCCTGGCTGGGACCCCCAACAAGGTTGGACAGCCGCTCACGAAATTGACCTCCGCAACCAGCTTCTCAGCCGCATCATTGTCGGACTGACCAATCGCTGTCGCGGCGGCATCATTCTCGCCACCAGCGAACTCGACCGGCGCGGCCAACGCCAGGACGGGACGCTCTGGCGCGCTCTGGAAACGGCCCGCGAACTCAGCCAGGCCGCCGCAGCTTGAAGCCCTGTATGGCGCATTCCCGCATTCGCCCTCTCGTCCTCGGCCTCTTCCGCCACCAGGGGCGCATCCTGGTAGCCGAGGGCTACGATCCCCTGAAAGAACAGTCCTTCTATCGCCCACTCGGCGGCGCTATTGAGTTCGGCGAATATAGCCAACAAGCCCTGGAGCGCGAAATTCAAGAGGAATTGGGACAGGCCATTACCAACTTGCGTTACCTGTTCACCCTGGAGAACCTCTTCGTTTTCAACGGTAAGCCGGGACATGAAATCGTTTTGGTTTACGATGCCGACTTTTGTGATCCAAGCTTATACGCTCAGCCCCATCTCAACGGGATCGAAGATGATGACGCCGGCGGGTTCACCGCCCGCTGGCTAGACCTGGCCTTCTGGGCCGGGGCCGAAGCTCCTCCCCTCTACCCGCATGGTTTGCTGGAACGACTCGCCCACACATAAATAGCCCATCACGCACACGCGCGGCACTGAGACTGGATGGGACGCAGATCGCTCTGCTTCCTGGCGCAGGCGCAAAACCGGAGTTGAAACCTGAGCCAGACCCGTTTCCTCATTCTGCCAACAGCGTTTGTCACGCTGCCCGCCCAACGGGCCAGAAGCATCTGACGTTCCAACCTGGCCGGGCCATTCACCCGGTGTCAAAAGCCAAGCAGATGGGCGGTGGTTGCTCATCCTTGTCGGCACACAATCCCTCGGCCCTCGTTGTCAGGATGCCTTTCTCCAGGCAATTTATAACCAAATCCGAACACTATTTTGTAAAGCCGCTGCTATAATAGCATCTGGATCGTTTCCAATGTCAGGTTGGGCCTGGTGCTCTGCTCTTTGCGCCCCTGCTATTGAAGACGTCAGCCTGGATATGTTCCTGCAACTTGCCTTTTCAGCCCTTCGGTGTTAGTCTGCCGGCTGAAAACAGGTTAGGTGGCAAGGAATTCTAAACCAAAGTCATCATTGGCAATGAGGAGAAAAAAGATGTCTGGAGGAAAGCATTTCACCCGCACCGCGCGTCTGACGTTGTTTTTGACAACGGCAGCCTTATTACTCCTGGCGCTGACGACCTTGATTCGGCCGATCAATGCCAGTGGTCCCATCTTT
>JAYRVN010000341.1:0-4777 GCA_041918535.1 Chloroflexota bacterium | reverse complement strand
TCGACCAGGCCCTTGCCGCCTGAGCAGACAAGGGCCGGCTGCGCCGCTGGCCTCACCACCACCGAGCCGCCCCACTACCCAAGGAATAACCTATGCGCTATGGCTTCGTTTTACCCTATGGAGATGCGCGCGCGGCAGCGGAGCTAGCATTTTCGGCCGAAAAATCCGGCTGGGATGGCTTCTTCGTCTGGGAACCCGTCTGGGGCATGGACGCCTGGGTTTGCCTCACCGCCGCCGCCATGCGCACCCAACGCATCCGCCTGGGCACCATGCTCACCCCCCTCTCCCGCCTGCGCCCCTGGAAACTCGCCGGCGAAACCGTCACCCTTGACCACCTTTCCGGCGGACGGGTTATCCTTTCCGTCGGGTTGGGCGCCGTAGACACCGGCTTTGCCGCCTTCGGCGAAGTCACCGACCGGCGCGCGCGCGCCGAACTGCTGGATGAAGGGCTGGACATCCTCACCGGCTTATGGCGCGGGCAGCCGTTTCGCTATGCGGGCAAACATTACCACATCGAGCCGACCGACTTCTTCCCCCCGCCGCCGCCCCTGCAACAACCGCGCATCCCCATTTGGGTCGTAGGGGCCTGGCCGCGCCCCAAATCCATGCAGCGCGCCTTGCGCTATGACGGCATCCTGCCCAACGTCCTGCGCGCCGACGGCAGCATCCACCCGCCAACGCTGGACGATGTACGCGCTATCCGCGAGTACGTCGCCGCCCATCGCGACGCCGCCGCCGCGCCCTTCGACATCGTGGTGGAAGGGCGCACGCCCGCCGATGACCGCGCCGCCGCCGCCGCCCGGGTGCGCCCCTGGGCCGATGCCGGAGCCACCTGGTGGATCGAGGCGCTGTGGGGCGCGCCGGACGAGCCGCCGGACCCGGCCGGCTTGCTACGCCGAATTGAACAGGGGCCGCCTAACGATTGACGCGGATCGGCCGAAGCCGTAACCCTACCAGCCCGCCTCGCTCCATTGCCGCCTGAAATCCCGACTTTCAAGCTGGTCAATGCCGTCATACCCGTCATGACTCGCCTCTATCTCTGGTTCTATCAGCGTTCGCACCCTTCTCATCAATCTTGATTTGTCAGGCAACCCACTCTCTGTTAGAATGGGGGTGATTCGGGGCATGGCGCAGCTTGGTAGCGCGCTTCAATGGGGTTGAAGAGGTCGTCAGTTCGAATCTGGCTGCCCCGACCACGACGCCGCGCAAAAGCGTGGCGTTTTTTGTTTGTGCGGAGCCAATCGCCGCCGGCGGGTTGGCATAAGAGGCGTATGCGCGATCGAGCAAAATCTGTGCGTCGTGGGCTAACCCTGACCTTCTTCCTCTTGGGGACGCTTCTCAGCGCCCTGGCCTTGTTGGCCGAAGTGCTACATCTGGATTTCACCCCCGGCTTTGGCGTGGTGCAAATGGCCCAACTGCTGATGGGGATCAGTTTGCTGACGCTCAGCGCTTTTGCCCACATGCAATCTCTGCGGGCGGCGGGCGCGCCACGCTCTTTGCAGGCGGATATCGGCGTACGCCTGGCGGCTACCGGTCTGGTCTTCGCCTTTGTGGCCGGCCTGGCTGATGTCATTCACATTGGCACGCATGTCGCGCCCGATTTTGTGCGTCCCTATATCGGCCCGCTGCAACTGGGGGGCATCATCCTGGGAATTATTTCTATCATTATCGGGATGTTGCTATACTATACCAGTCGGGGCAGCCGTCCGTTTTCCCTGCTGCGCTTCCTCATCCGACCGGACGGCAAGCCGCGGGAGTAGGCGTAACTGACCTGCCTACGATGATTTATCTGCGCAAGCGGAGATGAGTGACCAACTATTGGCGGGGCGCATAAGCCTTCATAATCAGGCAGATAGGCGCAATCAAATATCCGAGGGATAAGCATGAAACTGGACGGCAAAGGTTTGCTCCAATCGGGGATTGGCATCTTGATCGGCATTATTTTGGGCGTGGGCGGCATGACTTTGAATAAGCAAACCCAGCCCGCCGCCATTGTCATCGCGCCGCCGCCCACTTTAGGCCCTACGGCGACACCGGGGCCGGTGAAGGTGTTTGTAAACGGCGCGGTTATGCGCCCGGCGGTGTATGAACTGCCGGCCGAAAGCATTGTTCAAGATGCGATTACGGCGGCCGGGGGATTTGCCCTGGATGCCAATCGGGTGGTGGTGAATCTGGCGGCGCCGGTGACGGACGGGATGCAAATCCTGGTGCCGGTGGAAGGCGAAGCGGCGGCGGCGCCGGTTGCGCCGGTCTTCTCTCTGCCGGGCGGCGGTGTAGTGTCCATCCCCGGTTCAGACAGCAGCGGCCTGATCAACATCAATACGGCCACCCTGGCACAATTGGATGAGCTGCCAGGCGTCGGCCCCAGCACGGCCGAAAAGATCATCAGCTACCGCGAGACGACTGGTTTGTTCGCCAAAATCGAGGACATCATGAATGTTTCCGGCATTGGCGACGCAACGTTTGATCGGATCAAGGCCCTCATCACGGTTGGGCCATAAGGCAGGCCGGATCGGTTTACAAGTAGACTTGTGGGGTTTCCAAGGCTATAGAAGCCAGACTCTTTTACTCAGGCCAGGTCTGCGCCACCAGCCCCGGCAACACGTCGCCGGCCGGTCCAACCAAGACAAAATCCGCCAACGGCGTCAATGGCGTCTGGTCCGGATTGACCTCCACGACCACCGCCCCGGCCGCATGCGCCAGTTGCGGCAACCCGGCAGCCGGATAAACCAGGCCGGACGTGCCCACCGACAGAAAAACCCGACACCGTTCAGCCGCAGCCACTGCCGCCGCGAAGGAGGCCGGCGGTAACGCTTCGCCAAACCAAACCACATCCGGGCGCACTAAACTCCCGCACCGGGGGCAGCGCGGCGGGAGTTCCGAGCTATCCGGCCAGTCGGTCACCGGGTGATGGTGGTCGAAGCATTTATAGCGGCGCAAAGCGCCGTGCAACTCAATGGGAGCCTGACTGCCGGCTTGTTGGTGCAACCCATCTACGTTTTGGGTGATCAAGACGTAGCGCGACACATGTCTTTCCAGACGAGCCAGGGCAAAGTGGGCGGCATTCGGCCGTTTTTCGGCGCACAATTGTCGCCGCCAGGCGTACCACTCCCACACCAGACGCGGCTGTCGGCGAAAGGCTTCCGGCGTCGCCAATTCAGCGGGATCGTAGCGGCTCCACAGGCCGGTTTGGGCCTCGCGGAAAGTGGGGATACCGGATTCGGCCGAAATTCCCGCCCCCGTCAACACGGTCACCGATTCGGCCGAACGCAATATATCCACCAACGCCGCCGGTATTTGCATACGCCCAAACTCCCAACGCCATCTTCGCCGCCTGAGCGGCTTAACCGGCATTGTAACAGAATCCCGCCCCATCGGCCGCCCCGATAGTGTTAGTAGCTTGCTCTTATTTAGGGTATACTCGTGCCGGATAAGCGGAACCTTAGAGCTTAACGCCGCCCACCGAATCTTCAAACAGGTTTGACGGTTGGAGCAGCGATAGACTGTGTTGAACCGGCCGGGGCAAACTGGATCGCGCAGAAAGGGCGTTTGTGCCCCTTTCCCACACCAGCGTCGCCCGGCTTTTAACCACCACCATATCAACTCTTGCAGGAAGGAGATCGTTATTTATGACTGACCTAACCACTTTAGAAACCGGCGCAGTCTGGGCCGTGCTGATCGTTTCCGTTCTAGGGATCGGCTACGCCTTTTGGTTGCGCAGCCAGATTCTAGGCTTGGATAAAGGCACCGAGAAAATGCAAGAGGTGTGGGGCTTCATCAAGGCGGGCGCCAACGCGTACCTGAGCAGCCAATTTCGCACCATCGCCATTCTCATCGTCATCCTAACCGTCGGGTTGGCCGCCAGCGTCCTCATTGTCCCCCCCACCCAGGAAGCCGTGATCCGCTTTGGTGACAACGCCAAATTAGTCGTAGCCATCGGCCGCGCCGTCGCTTTCCTGATGGGATCGCTCTTTTCTTATAGCGTCGGCTTTGTCGGCATGAATATAGCTGTGGAAGCCAATGTGCGGGTGGCCGCCGCTTCGATGAAGGGCTATAACCTGGCCATGCAGACGGCGTATCGCTCCGGCACTGTCACCGGCATGCTCACCGTGGGCCTGGGCCTGCTGGGCGGCTCGATCATTTTCATCGTCTTCGGCATTGCCGCGCCGGATGCGTTGCTCGGCTTCGGCTTTGGCGGCTCGTTAATTGCCCTCTTCATGCGCGTGGGCGGCGGCATCTACACCAAAGCGGCCGATGTGGGCGCTGACCTGGTGGGTAAGGTTGAGGCCAGCATCCCGGAAGACGACCCCCGCAACGCCGCCGTGATCGCCGATCTGGTCGGCGACAACGTGGGCGACTGCGCCGGTATGGCGGCCGACGTGTTTGAGAGTTTTGAGGTCACCATTGTATCGGCGTTGATCCTCGGTCTGGTGCTGGGCGATGTGTCGAAAGGTGTTCTGGGCGACGGCCAATATGATTTGCGCTTCGTCATCTTCCCGCTCGTCCTGCGCGGCATCGGCGTGATCGCCTCGCTCATCGGCAATCTCATCGTGCGCACGGACGAAAAGAAACGGGACGCCATGGCGGCCATGAATCGCGGCTTTTACCTGGCGGCGGCTGTAGCCGCTCTCGGTTTTGCCGCCTTCACGGCGCTCTACATGAAAACCTCCGCCGGCGCGGTGGATTGGCGGCCTTTCCTGGCGACTATCGCCGGTTTGGTCCTGGCTGTGGCCCTGGACAAACTCACCGAGTATTTCACCTCTACCCACTACAGTCC
>JAYRVN010000340.1:0-7910 GCA_041918535.1 Chloroflexota bacterium | reverse complement strand
GGAGCATCACGGCACACCTGGACGCCGGCGGGGTGCAGGCCGGGCAGTCTGTGGCGCTGGACGATCTAACGCGCTTTTATCTGCCCGGGTCCGATCTCAACGCGCATGCGCAAGCCCTGGCCGAACTGGCCGCCAGTCAACAATTGGTGGATAGGGCGCTGCCGTTGAGCGCGGTGGTGTGGATGATGGTGCGTTATAGCGACAATGCGGCCACGGATTATTTGCAGACGCTGTTAGGGCAGGTTGTCATTGAACAGACCGCGCGCGATCTGGGGTTGGAGCCGCACAGTGCGCCCTGTCCGTTTATCGGCCGATTCCTGCTCATGAGTAACCACACCCGACGCACCGATGACAGCTCGGCTGTGGCCGCCCTGATTAGCGATCCCGCCCGCTATGCGCTGGAAGTGGCCCACCTCACCGACCTATACAGCCAGGACGCCGCTTTTCGCGCCGCCGAGCAGGCTTATTGGGGGGTGCGCCGCCGCCCGTCGGTGGCCGTACAGAGCCAATTCACGGCCGCGCTCGACACGCGCAGCACGGCGCGCGCCTATGCCGACTTGCTGGCGCGCACGGTGAATGGGCAGGTGGGGACGCCGCGGGTGAATAATCTCGTGCGCTACTATCTGGAATGGCCGCTGCAAGCCTTCCCGACCAATCGCGAGCGCTATCTGAGCATCGGTTATAAGAATGGGGCCTTGCCGGGTGTGTTGACCACGGTTTACTATGCCTGGCCGCGAGATTCGGCCGAACCGCTGGTGGTGGCGCTGTTCTATCGGGATTTGCCGCTGTCTACCTATCAGCAGTGGCGGCGCACTTTGCCGGACGACGCGCTGGCCCACTGGCTGCTATCCGATCCGCAGGCCATCCCCCGCCTGCGGCAATGGCTCGCGCCACGTCCATAAGCCTATGGCGCGCAAACGGCGCTATTATCAATCTTGCCCCAGGTATCCGCCTGGTTGAATAGCCCTGTGTTGGGCCAATTCGCCATGCCCTCGCCGGTGAATAGCGCTTGCACCATCAGACCAAAAGGATTGCCTAAGTCCGGCATTTCCTGGTCGGTATTGATCTGGAGTTCAACCGTCCAACTGTTGCTGCCGGGATCGGCGGCGGCCACCCAATTCGGGCTGGTATAGGTGATATCCCAATCCCGCCCATCATCGTTTGAGCCGATGCCGGCCTGAATGCCCCGCGAGTCGTCGCGGCCGAGTTGGAGGAAGCGATCCGGCTCATCGGGATCGCCCCCGTTATTGAGCACATCAAAATAGAGACGCAACGAGTCGGAGGCGTCGAAGAGCGCGTCATTGATGGTGAAGCCCAGAAACAGATTGCCGGCCGTCTTGGCCGCCACGACAACGACTGTGCGCGTCGGGTCGCTTTCCAGGCTGAAGCTAATGCTGGGAGTCGGCCACTCGCCGGCAGTGATCGCGCCATCTACGACCGGGCCGATTGGCAGACATACCAGAGGTGCCGGCGTCGGCGTAAGCGGGTTGACCGTGGGCGAGGCGGTGGGCGTGGGCGTCGGTGTGGGCGAAGGCGTCGAGGTTGACGAGGGCGAGGCGGTCGGCGAGGGTGTGTCGGTCGGCGTGATCGTCGGCGAAGGGGTCAACGTTGCCGTCGGTGTGGCCGAAGGTGTGGTGGATGGCGCCGGGGTCTGGCTGGGTGTGGCGGTTGGGGTGACGGTCGGCGTGCCGCTGGGTTGGCTGGTGGGGGATGGGGTGAAGGAAGGCGACGGGGTCGCGCCCGGCGTCACCGGCGTAGGTGTGAGGGTGGGCAACAGCGTCGGCGTCAGCGAGCCGGCTGCCGGCGTCGGCGTGGCGGTCGGGGACAGATTGGATTGGCGCGGGTTGGTTCCCTGACTAATTTCTACGCCGTCCCAAATGCCGTCGCCGTCGGTGTCCGGGTTGTTGGGCAATGTGCCGTATCGGCCGATTTCTTGCGGGTCGGTTAGCCCATCGCCATCCGTGTCGGCGCGGCGCGGATCGGTGCCGTAGACCAGCACTTCGGCGCCGTCGTTCAGGCCGTCAAAATCCGAATCCGCGTTGTTCAGATCGGTGCCGATGATTTGTTCTTGCTGGTTGCTAAGTTGGTCGGCGTCGTTGTCATTGGGCGGGGGAACGGGCGTGTAGAGACGACTGACGGCGGTTAGGGTGGCGGCGACGGCGGTTTGGGCAGCGGATTCGGCCGAACCCGGCGTGCCGGCCCCGCTCGTCACCGTTATTTGCGCTATCGAAGTGGGTATGGGCGTAGGCTGACCCCGATTGGGCGCAAAAATCACGCTCAGCAAGGTCAGAAAACAGGCGCTAAAAAAGACAAAGGCGCTCAGATAAACTAACCAGCCCGGCAATAATGGCGTTTGTTGCGTGTTGCCTGTCAAGATACGCGCCGCGCCGCTGGAAGGCTGCACCTCGATCTCAAACGGCAACGTCCGAACATCCAGCAGTGGGCGCGCCTGGGCGCTGTCCAGAGTCAATTCAAAAGTGTGAGATTGCCCGGCCGGCAATTCGACCGGGTTTGTCTCTCCGCCAAAACGCACCAGCCCCTCTTCCTGGCGGCCGGTCACCCGGTAGGTAGCAGCCACATTGCCCACATTACGCACCGACACTGTCACCGTGCCCGGCAATAATATTTCCGATGGGGTGATGTCTGCCTCGAACGCGGCATAAGCGGCCAGGATTAACATGGCGCTCACGCCGACCTTCAAATCGGGATGGTGTCGGGATAGCAGCTCCAACCGGAAACGTTGCCGCCCCCCTAATGGCTCCACGCGCAGCGGCGGCCGAATCTGGATGGTGATACGGAGGCGTTCGCCGGCGCGAATAGGCGTGAAATCCTCCTGCAGCAAAAACCATTCGGCCGGCAGTCCGTGCAGGCGCAGAGCGACGTAATCATCTTGTCCGCTTTGGTTCTCTACCTCGACGGTGAGGTTTGTCGGTTGGCCCGGCTCAATCGTTACCTGGTTGCGGGTCAGATACAACCCATACAGGCGAGATTGCGCCGGTCGGTCGCGTCCCGGCAGCATTTCTGTGGGCAACTCGCTGGTGACGCCGGGCCCCGGCGCCGGCGCTTCCAGGCGCAATTCGTAGGGGCCGATGCGCACGACCTGGTTAGGGGAGAACTGGGTCGGTTGGTCCGTGACCAGCCGGCGATTTTGCAAGAAGGTGCCGTTGACGCCGCCTAAATCCAGCATGGCCCAGCCGGTAGCTGTGGCTTGCAGGCGGGCGTGGTGGCGCGAGACGCCGTCTACGGGCAGGACAATATCATTGTCCGGCCCGCGGCCGAGGGTGTAGGCGGATTTGGTTAACGGTAGTCGCGTGACGGGGTGGTCGGGGGTGTAGAGGATGAGGGTGTAACCGGCGGGCGGGGTGATGGTGGAGGATTCGGCCGATTCGATTTGCGGCTGAGGCCAAACGCGCGTGGAGCTGTTCGTCAGCGAGAAGAAGGCGCTGCGCAAGGCCTCTTCCATTTGCGCCCCACTGGAGAAACGCGCATTGGGGTCTTTCGCCAGGCTCCTGGCTAATAGCGCATCCACCATCGGCGGCAACTCGGGCCGCAGCGAACGCACAGAGGGCGGCAACTCGCCGCGCAGATGCGCCGCCACCGCTTGCGCCAATGAGGTGAACAGGAAGGGCGGACGATTGGTGAGCAGTTCGTACAGCACCACGCCCAACGAGTAGAGGTCGCTGCGGCCGTCCAGGTCGCGCCCCTGACACTGTTCGGGCGACATATACACCGGTGTGCCCACCGTTACGCCCATCTCGGTGATACGCGCGCCGGTCAGGACTTGCACCAGACCGAAATCAGTCAGCACGGCGCGAAAGGGGCCAAACCCCTCTTCTTCCGCCCGCGCCAGACGCTTGAGAATGATATTGCCCGGTTTCACATCCCGATGGATGACGTTTTCACGGTGGGCATAATCCAGCGCGTCAGCCATCTGGATGCCGATTTGCAGCGCCAGCGGCAGTTCCATGAAGCGACCGCCGGCCTGGTAGCGTTGCAAATGACTGCGTAGGCTGCCGTCGCGAATATACTCCATGGCGATATACAGCCCTTCGTCCGATTCGCCGAAATTGTAGACCTTGACGATAGAGGGGTGGTCCAATTTGGCGGCAGTTTGGGCTTCTTGGGTGAGGCGCTGACGGAATTCCGGCTGGCGGGCAAAGTGGGGATGCATCAACTTAAGGGCCACGGAACGATCCAGGCTAAGATCGTAGGCCCGGTAGACGGTTCCCATGCCGCCGTCGCCGATGAATTCTTGGAGGCGGTAGCCGGCGATTTGTCGTCCGATCAGGTTGTTGTCCATGCGCGGTTTCCCCGGCCTCACACGGGGGCGACGTCGGCTAAAATGGCGCGCAGCGCGGCTAATAGGGCGGCAATTTCGGCCGAACCGATCCAATAGTGCGTCACAGCCCGGAAGAGGCGCGGCCCTTCAGCCCCTAGCCAGATTTGATGCTCTTCGCGTAGCCGGCGAGCCACTTGCGGGGCAGTTAGCGGCAGGCCGGGATCAAGCTCGAAAAAGACCAGGTTGGTATGTACATCGGCCAGATCAAGGCAGATGCCGGGGATATCGGCCAGGCCGGTCGCCAGTTGCCGAGCGTGGGCGTGGTCGTCGGCCAGACGGTCTACCATCTCTTCCAGGGCTACCAGCCCGGCTGCGGCGATGATGCCGGCCTGACGCAGGCCGCCGCCCACCAGCTTGCGCACACGGCGCGCCTGATGAATAAATTCGGCCGAACCGCATACCAGCGATCCCACCGGCGCGCACAACCCCTTGCTCAGGCAAAAGGAAACGGATTCCACCGACCGGGTCAATTCGCGCGCCGGCACACCCAACGCCACCGCGGCATTGAACAGGCGCGCCCCATCCAGATGGACCACCAGGCCGTGCCGATCCGCCACAGCCCGCACCCCATCCAGATAAGTTGGCGGCAAGGCGGCGCCAAAACGCCCGCCGCTGCTATTCTCCAACAAGATCAGGCGGCTGCGCGCTGAATGCACGTCGTCCGGCTGCACCGCATTCTCGATGGCTTCCAGGGCGATGCGCCCCAGGCGATCCATTGGCAGCGGCCGGGGCATCACGCCGCCCACCACCGCCATGCCGCCCGCCTCCCAACAAAAGGTATGCTGCGCCTCGCCCACAATCGCTTCGTCCCCACGCCAGGTATGCGTCAAAATGCTGACCAGATTGCCCATGGTGCCGCTGCTAACCAACAGGGCGGCTTCCTTGCCGGTCATTGTCGCCGCCAAACGTTGCAGCGCATTCACCGTGGGGTCTTCGCCATAAACATCGTCGCCGACCCGCGCCGCAGCCATCGCCGCCCGCATTTTGTCGGTCGGCCAGGTGACCGTGTCGGAGCGAAAATCAATTCTGTCCATCATAGTTGACTGTTGAATAGCCACGTCCGAGCCTCAAAACCGATACGTCCGCGCCAGGGACAGGCCCGGTCGGCCAAACAGGCCGGCAGGCGCCGTGCTAGGCACAAGCAGCCGCAACACGCCGGGGCGCATCTCACACACCATGGGCGTGCGCCCGCCCGGTTCGCCGTCCGTATGCACCGGCATGATGGGGTCCGTGTTAATCACGACATGACTGCCGGTATATAATTCGACATCCATATCATAGTGGTGTAAACCCAGTTTGATCTCCAGCAGATAGCGATACACGAACAACATGTTCTGGCCGCGAAAGAGCCATAATTCAAACTTGCCGTCATCCAACACCGCATTAGGCGTCAACACCAGTTCGCCGCCGCCAAACAGGCGGCAATTGCTGAGCACCATCACCAGGTAGTTGCCGGTGATCGCGCGCCCGTCAATTTCGATGTGGGTGTTCCATTTGGGCATCTGACGCACGATATACAGGCTTTGGAAGAGATAGCCGGCCGCTCCCAGGCGCTTGAAATGTTTGGGGCGCGGTTCGATGTTCTCCACCAGATAGCCGTCGGCCCCGGCCCCGGCCCATAGCAGCCAGTATTGGCCGGTGGAGAGCTGGGCCAGGTCCATGGCTTGCACACGCCCCTGCAACAATAGTTCGGCCGTATCCAACAGGCGTGACCATTGGAAGAAGCCGGGGCGCGGCATCCGCAACTCTTTGGCCAGCGAATTGCCGGTGCCGACGGGCAAGGGCGCCATAATCGTGTTGCTCTCGGCCAAACCGTTGGCAACCTGACCTAATGTGCCGTCGCCGCCTGCGGCCAGCACCACATCTTGCCCGGCATCGGCCGCTTCGCGCGCCAGGCGTGTGGCGTGTCCGGCATATTCCGTGGGTATGACGGTGACGCGCCAGCCGTAGACGCGCCATAGCTCAGCAGCTTGTTGAATGACTTGAGCGTAGTCGCGGGGTCCGGCAATGGGATTATAGATGAGCGTTGCGTTCAAACACGTCTCCTCAGTTAAGCGTTAGCCGGGCAACCGGCCGCCTGCAGGCTAATTATAGCCACGCCCGATAGAATTGCGAAAGTCGGGTGACGGTCGGCCGGGCAGGGCCTTTTTACAATCCGGCCCGGGTGTGATACATTCGCGGCCGTATCAATTCATCGTCGGCTGGTCGATCTATCTTGAGGAGAGAACTATGTTGGATGAAGCGTTGAGCATAAGGGCAATTTCGGCCGAATTGCTATCCGATTACCTGGCCTTCTTTGACCATGACGCTTTCCCGCCGGATCACCGCTGGGCCGGCTGCTACTGCCACTTCGCCTTCGCTCCCCACCGCTTGAAGCCGTGGGTTGAGCGCACTGCCCAGGAAAACCGCGCCGCCGTCAGCCAACTCATCCGCGCCAACCGGATGAGTGGCTACCTGGCCTATCACAGCGGGCGCGTAGTCGGCTGGTGCAACGCCGCGCCTTACACCCGCTTCACCATCCTCGACGAGAAACCCGCCGCCGAGGCTGACCGCCTGGGCGCTATTACTTGCTTCATCATCGCCCCCGGCTATCGCGGTCAGGGCGTGGCCCGCCGGCTGTTACAGGCCGCCCTGGCCGGCTTTCAGGCGCAAGGTCTGGCGCTGGTCGAAGCCTACCCCCCACGCGACACCACTGACCCGGAAGCCAACCACCACGGCCCGCTCAGCCTTTACCTGGCGGAAGGCTTCACCATCATCGCCGAGGAGGACGACCAGGTTGTCGTTCGCAAAGCGCTTTAGCGCACGCCGTATGGTGCGCAAGCGAAGCCCGTTCGTGATCGCTCTCGTGATCGCATAGGACAGGGTTGAGGGGCTAGTCCTGGCGGGGGCGGTATTGGAGGGCTTCGGCCAGATAAGCCGGTTGGATGATGGCATCCCCGGCCAGATCGGCGATGGTGCGCGCCACTTTCAGGATGCGGTGAAAGCCGCGCGCGCTCAGGCTCATTTGGGACATGGCGCTTTTCATCAGGCGCGTGCCGGTCTGATCCAGGTGGCAATACGCTCGCACTTCGCTCGGCCCCATATCGGCGTTGCAGAATAACCCCGTCCCGCTAAAACGCGTCGCCTGACGTCCTCGCGCCGCCTCCACCCGCGCCTGAATCGTCGCGGAGGACTCGCCCTGTTGTTTGCTGGTCAGCTTTTCAAAGTCCACGCGCGGGACATCCACATGAATGTCAATGCGGTCCAGCAGGGGGCCGGAGATACGCTTTTGATAGCGGGTGACCATGCTGTTGGAACAGGTGCAGGTATGGGTGGGATCGCCATAGTAGCCGCAAGGGCAGGGGTTTTGCGCCGCCACCAGCATGAAATTGGCCGGGAAGGTGACAGTGCTAGAAGCCCGTGAGATAGAGACCTCGCGTGGGGAACCTTCTAGCGGCTGGCGCAGCACTTCGATTAAGCGTTGCCCAAACTCCGGCAACTCATCTAGAAAGAGGACGCCTCGATGGGCCAAGGAGATATCGCCGGGGCGAGGCCACCCCCCGCCGCCGACCAGTCCGGCGTAGCTGATGGT
>JAYRVN010000339.1:0-9725 GCA_041918535.1 Chloroflexota bacterium | reverse complement strand
GTAATCACCAATTCATACATCACGCTCTCGCCCGGCGCGCCACTGGCGGCCTGGTCGGGGGTCAGGCTCACCGCATACACGGGCGCAATGGCTGTGGTGGTCAGGTTGACCTGGGCCGTGGCCGTGGCATCGCCTTGTGAGGTGGCGGCGACGGCGGCTACATCCTGAGCGTTATGGGCGGCGTCGCCGGGGATGGTGACGGTGACGGTGAGGTTGGCGCTGACGCCGGGGGCCAAGAGGATGCTTTCGGCCGAAATCGTGGCGTCCCAAACCGTGGTTAGGCTGAGATCGAACGTATCGGCCGAATTTCCCAGGTTCGTAATCACCAATTCATACATCACGCTCTCGCCCGGCGCGCCACTGGCGGCCTGGTCAGACCCCAAGTCAACCGCGTAGACTATGGCGTTGAGCGTGAAATCCTGCCAGCTTGCGCCACCCGGACGGACGCTCACTGCCGGCGCCGTTTGCGTCAGATAGCCGTCCAATTCCGCTGTCATGCTGTAGATGCCCGGCGGCAAGGTAAGCGTGTAGCTCCCGTCAGCGCCGGTGGTGGCTGTGAATGTTTGGCTGCCGTTGTCCGCGGTGACTGTCGCGCCGGCCAGCGGCGTGCCCGTCATGGACATCGTGACGACACCGGAGATGACGCCGTTGATCGCGGCGCACCAGTCCAGGACAGTTTGGAGGATAACCTGGCGGCTGGCAATGCCGCTGACGGCTTCAAACGGCAGTCCCCAGAAAATCGTCTGGTAAACATCGTCAGTGTGGTAAATTGCGCCGACGCGGCCGTTGGAACCGGCGAAGGCCGTCGCCGCCAATGGCCCGGGCGTCAGCCTGTCTGCCCGATCGCTGAAGGGATATTGCAAAGTGAACGTCCCTAGATTGCCGAAGACAGGCCCTTGCCCGACAATGGCGTTGTAGTTGCCGTCGTCGTTGGCAAAGGCGTCCAGGCCTAGATAGGTCGTCCCGAAGGCGGTCACTCCCCGGTCGTGCAGATAATCCTGACTGCTGAGGAAAAGGCATCCCCCGGCGTCCAACCAACCGGCTAAGGCGCTCTCGCTAGCCGCCCCCGGCCCGGCTGCGCCGTTGATGTCATCACCGGTGAACCAGATGACGGTTTCATACGGGGCTAGATCGGCAGGGGTCGGTTCAGTCGTGCTGTCGGCCGTATCCCAGATGTCATAGTCAGCCCCTAGACTGGTGAGGATATTGGCGTAATAGGCGCGTGTGTTAGGCGCATTATCGTCATCATCCACCAGTAGGATGGGAGAGACAAAGAGGGTGGTAAAGCTGAAGGTATTGGAAGTTGCGCCGACCCCGCAGATATTGGTAGCTGTGACGCGCCAATAATAAGTGCTGTCAGGAACCAGGGGCTCCGGCAAGGTAAGGCTGGGATCGGCGACGGAGTCGGTGTAGACCAGGTGGATGAAGGCGGGATCGGCGGCCACTTCTACGGCATAAGCCAGGATACCCGCGCCGGCTGCCCATGTCAGGGTCGGCCGCAGCGGCACGCCGGTCGCGCCATCGGCCGGCGTCAGCAACGCCAACGGTGAGGGTGGCCCGGTGTAGACATCCAGGCCGACGGTGGTGGTGTGAGTTGGCGTCGGCACACCGAATCCCACCACATCCACCAGGTAATTGCCTGCCGCGACGCCGGATGTGGTGAGGGTGAGAGCGCTGCTGACGGTGGGTGTGATGACGGTGTCCGGCTCGAACAGGGCTGTGGCGCCCGTCGGTAGATTGGCGGCGCTAAGGTTGACGGGGGCGTTGTAGCCCCCAAGGAAATCGAGACTGATGGCATATTCGGCCGAATTCGGCGCACACACAGCCTGCGTGGTCGGCGTGGCGGCCAGGGCGAAGTCCGGCCCTAGACTGCCCGTGCATTCCGGGAAGCGAAAGGCGGCGATTTGCGTGGCCCATTGTGACGCCGGTGAGTACATATGGGTATACCAAAATGTGCAGTCATCGGCCGGGTCCACGCTCATGGCGCTGTAGTCGCCCCAGCGGTTGCTGCCATTGGCGGCGCTGCCGGCCACGATAACCCCCTCGGTATAAGGTAGCACGCCTAGCGGATCGGTGAGCAAGCGCCCGGCGTAGCGAATGGACGGAAAGACGGGGGTGCTGGAGACGCTATAACCCAGCGCCATGTTGCCGCTGCCGTCCATGGCAATGCTGCCCATCCAGCGATGATGCTGATCCGGCGCCAGGGTGCCTTCTTGATACAGCGACCAGAATAGGCCGGCTTCCTTACGCAACTCAAACCAGCGGATACCGCCGTGATCAGCGCCATTGACATCCGTCACCAGATTGCCCACTAACGTTTCGTAGCTGCCAAAGTTGCGATATTGCAGCCGCCACATGACCACCTCGCGCAATGGGTCGAGCGTGACGCTGCTGCCCGGCTGAGGAAAGCAGCTAAACGAGACCAGCCCGCACAAATCCGAGTCAAATTCCGTCACCGGCACATTTTGCAGCAAGGTGAACGTCGAGTTGGCCGGTGTGGTGAAGTCGACGTGGAAGGCCCAGACTTCCAGGAAGTCGTGAATGGGATCGTTGGAACCGGGATTGTGGACTTCATCATCCCGATGGCGCATGAAATAGCCGGGTGCGCCGCTTGGCGGCGCGTCGGCGCTATCCAGGTCGCCCGGTGTCATGGCCTGGAAACCGAAACCGGCTATGGGAGGCGCGGTAAAGCGCTGCGATGTGGCCGGCTGGCCCGCCAACATTTGCGCGCGGTCTAGCGCGTAGGCTGCCGGGTTGTTTTCGTTGCTGGAGACATAGTAAGCATCCGACCAGACGGCATATTTGGGGTAGTCCGGGAAGGTGGGGGTGGGGAAATCGTAGCGATACCAGGCCCCATTCAGGGGATCGCTGGTTTGTGAAATGTAGACGCATAGGTGATTGCCTGAACCGGCAAATTCACTCATCAGCCAGCGATCGGCCAGGCGGTCATAGAGGACGACAGGGTCGCCAAATCCGCTGGAACAGGGGCCGCCGACGCCGAGCGAGTCCAGGCTGATCGGGCCGGCCAGCAAAGCCCCGCTCTTATTGTAGATACGAAAGAGCGCCCCCCCTCCGCCATTGACCATCTGGATGTAATGATTAGGGCCTACGTCGCCGACAGTATCCGGCGGATTGACGTTGGTGTAACCCTGACCGGGAAAGTTAAGGCTCGGGGTTAAGAAGGACGAGGTACGCGGCGGGGTTTGGGCTTGCCGGTTTAGGAATGGGTCCTGGCCGCCGACGCCGCGCCGGTCAGGGTTAATCGGGCGTTGCCAGGTCTGCCGCGGGTTGATGTCTCGCGCCGACAGTGGGCCGGCTTGATAAAGGGGGGCGTCGCGGGCCGTCAGCGTCAGGCTGGGAATGATGGGCGGGCTGACGGTGAGGTCTGGTGCTGCCAGACGGGTGGGGGTTGCCCCGGTGGCTTTGAGCATTGGCAGAAGCGCCAAAAGCCCTAAAGAGAGTAGGATGTAACGGAAAACTCTCCGATTGAGAGACATGGTTGACTCCTTACAAGGGTCTGGGGTTGGTAGAAAAGAGGGACATGACCCAATTATACGCGGATTCGGCCGAATCGCGCCCCCTCGCGCCAGCCAATCAGGGCCTAATCTGGTATCATAGAGTGAACGTAACTGTCTGACTACTCCCCTACCTTGACTCCATGCGCCATTCTCTGTGGTATGCACGCGGCTTCTATTTCTTCTTCTACGCCGCCGCGGCGACGCTCATCCCGTTTCTGCCGCTCTATTACGCTGCCCTGGGGCTGACTGCGCCACAGATCGGTCTGGTGACCGGCTTAACCCCGCTGGTGACGTTGGTCGGCGCGGCGCTTTGGGGTGGTTTGGCCGACGCCACCCGCCGCCACCATCAATGGCTCATCGTCGCCTGCGTCGGCTCCTGGTTGGCCGCCTTCGCTCTGGCGCGGGTGAAGCCGCTGACTCCGCTCTTGCTGACAGCGATGCTCTACGCCTTCTTCATTGCGCCCATCATTCCACTGGTGGATAACAGCGTCCTGGCGTTACTGGGCGACCGTAAAGAAGCATACGGCCGGCAGCGGCTGTGGGGGTCGGTGGGTTGGAGCTTGTCGGCCGCCGTCGCCGGCGTCCTGATCCAGCGTCACGGCCTACCCCTGGCTTTCAGCCTCTATCTTGTTCTTTTCCTTGGCGTCTTGCCGGTAGCTTGGAAATTGGCTGTGCCGGCCGTGGTGTTAGGCGGCGCCTTTTCACGCCAGGTGCGCAGCCTGATGGCCGATCGTCGGTGGTGGTTGTTTTTGAGTGTTGCCCTGGTGCAGGGCTTAACCCTATCGGTGTATGGAAACTATCTCTTTCTCTATCTGGAGACGCTCCAGGTTAGCCGCGGCTTGATGGGTTTGTCGCTCACTCTGGCAACCCTTAGCGAAGTGCCGATCTTCCTGCTTGTCGGACGTTGGCAGCGCCGCCTTCCGCCGCTATTCTTGTTGGGTGTGTCATTGCTTTTGATGGCGGTGCGCTCTTTTGCCTATGTCGCCATTGCCGAAGCGTGGTGGGTGTTAGCCGTGAGCCTTTTGCATGGCCCCACGTTCTCCTTGATGTGGTCGGCGGCTGTGGCCTACGCGGGGGAATTAGCGCCCCCCGGCCTCGGCGCCACGGCGCAAGGCGTGTTAACCGGCACGACGTTTGGCTTGGGCGGGGCCTTGGGCGCGCTAGGCGGCGGGTTGATTTATGGCTGGGCGGGGCCGGTGGCGGTTTTCTGTTGGGCGGGCGGCCTGTGCTTGATGATGGTCGTAATTTTTGGGCTGGTTGAACGCCGTCGGTTCATCAAGGTGGCGTGACGAGTCACCGCTCTAAACGTCGGGAGGATTGGCTTGCGCGGCGTCGGTGAAGTGATGGGGTTGCAGGTTGAAGATTTTGCCGAAGCCGGCGACATAACGGGCGCGATTCGGCCGAATCCGGAACAAACTGAAATCTGCCAGGCGAAAATTCACTGCGGCGTCGGGAAAACGCGCCAGATACAAAGCCTGCACGGCGGCGTAATCTTCATGCCCGCGCGGCAACTCTTCCGCCACGCCTTGCAGGGAGACGCGAGCCAGCGTTTGTGGATCACGGTCGAAGTCGGCATCTTCCTCGGCCAGCATCAGACTCACGCGAGGGTCTTGCAGGATGTCGCGGGTGTGCACGGCCAGACGACTGAGGTGCAGGTAAAAGGCGGAAAAATCGGCCGAAACTGCGAACACTACCAAGGAGACAAACGGCGCGCCGTCGCGCAATGTCCCTAGCGCAGCCACGCGTCGGCTGCGCAACAAATGGGCTAGAAGTTGTTCAGAATGATTATCCATAGGCTGCCTTGTGGTTACTCCAATGCGCTTGACTGAATCATAGCAAGTTTGGGTCACTCCGGCGAATTGGGTAGACCTGGCGCATAAACGAACGGACTATGCTGGAGTTGCCGGAAACATTTCGCCAGACTATTCTCGCCACGTTTGGCGCGGCCGGTCGCGCCTGGTTGGCCGCCCTGCCCGCTATTCTGGCTGATTGCGCGGCGCGTTGGTCTCTGCAACTGGGGCCGCCTGTACCGAACCTATCCTATAACTACGTGGTTTCGGCCGAAACCAGCGACGGATTGCCGGTCATGCTCAAGCTCGGTGTGCCTCACCCGGAACTGCTCGGCGAAATGGCGGCGCTGGCCGCCTACGCCGGGCAAGGCTGCGTCCGTCTTTTGGCTTGCGATCCGGCGCAAGGCGCCTTGCTGTTGGAACGGTTGCAACCCGGTCTCTGCCTGACCGCCATGGTTAAAGCCGGCGATGATGAACGCGCCACGCGCCTGGCTGCCGGCGTGATGCGGCAACTCTGGCGACCGTTGCCTCCCGCCCACGTCTTCCCGACGACGGCGCGCTGGGCCGACGGCTTGGTCAGACTACGGGCCACATTTGGCGGCGGCGTCGGGCCATTCCCGGCCGACCTGGTAGCCCTGGCCGAACGGTTGTTTGCGGACTTGCTGGCGACTTCGGCCGAAGCGTGCCTTTTACACGGCGACTTGCATCACGACAACATCCTCTCCGCCACGCGCGCGCCCTGGCTGGCGATTGACCCCAAAGGGCTGGCCGGTGAACCCGCCTATGAAGTGGGCGCGCTCTTGCGCAATCCCTGGCCCTGGCTGTTAACCGCGCCGGAACCGGCCGCGCTCCTGGCGCAGCGAGCGCAGGTGTTGGCGAGCGAACTCAGCCTGGATCGGCAGCGGTTGATCGGCTGGGGTGTGGCCCAGGCGGTGCTTTCCGCCTGGTGGGCGTATGAGGATGAGGCGCCGGGCTGGCGCGACGGCTTGATTGTGGCCGCTTGGTTGCGCGCCGCCCTGGATTAGAACGACCTGACCAAACGGGCGGCTTGACATGGCGCTCATTGGCTCTACAATCAGTCCCGGGCGTATCGGCCGATTTCTGGTGAAAGGGGATTCGGCCGAATCCGCGCCTTATGAGTCAACCACCTAACCAATTGGAGACCCGGCATGAAATATCTCTTCAAGATCACCACCACGCTGCACACGTTTCTCTATCGTCTCACCGGCGGCCGCATCGGCAGCCAGATGCGCGGCTTCAAAGTCTTGCTCTTAACCACCACCGGGCGCAAAAGCGGCAAGCAACGCACCACCCCCCTGGGCTACTTCGAAGCGGAGGGCGGCTACGTCATCATTGCCTCCAATGGCGGCCTGCCGCAAAATCCGGCCTGGTATTACAATATCAAAAGCAATCCCCAGGTAAACATTCAGGTAAAAGATCGCCGCCTGACAGTCAACGGCGAAGTCGCCGACCCTGCCACGCGCGCGCGCCTGTGGCAACAACTAATGCGCGAAGCGCCTGCCTATGGCGACTATGAAAAAAGTACCGACCGTGTGATTCCTCTGGTCATCCTCCGCCCAAGCGCTTAAATCTAGTCTGGCAGTCGCCACACGCCGAAGGCAGCCGGGTATGGTTGGGAAGTTGCCGCCTTCCAGTTTGCGCGCTGTATCGTCTCGGCTTATGATACTGTGGCATTGCCTGGCGCGCTACGCAGGCAGACGGATACCTGGGAGGTAAGGCGACATGGCTGGGACTATTCATATCTGGCAGCAACCCACCGTCAGCGAGGTATATCTCATCGCCGGGTGGCGACAATGGGCCGACGCCGGCGCGCTCTCCTCCGGTTTGCCGCAATATCTGATCAAGCAATTGCGCGCAGAGCGCATTGGTGAATTGCGCCCGGACGGTTTCTATCTGTTCCAAATCCCCGGCACGCACGACTTGATGCGGCCGGTGGTGCGCTTGAATGAAGGTCTGCCGCAAGAGATGACGACGCGGCGGAATGACTTTTACTACGCTCAGCAGGGCGACAAGGGCTTGGTCGTCTTTCTGGGGGAGGAACCGCACATGGATGCGGACCGTTATGCGGCGGCTTTCCTGGAGGCGGCGCGAAGCCTGGGCGTGCGGCGCATTATCAGCCTGGGAGGCGTTTATGGCGAATTCCCGTATGACCGGGAGCGACGTGTGGCCTGTTTATTTAGCCTGCCGAAATTGAAGGAGGAGTTAGACGGGTATGCGGTAGACTTCTCTAACTATCATGGCGGGGCCAGCATTGGCTCTTACATTAGCTGGAAATCGGCCGAATCCGCCCAAGAATTCGTCGGCCTCTACGCCTTTGTTCCCATGTACGATGTCTCCCGCTTTGTGCCGAATAGTCAATCCGTCCACATCGAAACCGACTATACCGCCTGGCTGGGTATTTTGCGACGCATCAACCACATGTTCTCCCTTGAACTGGACTTGACCGACCTGGAGCGGCGCAGCCAGGAGCTGATTCGCGCTCTGAACGCCCAGATTGACGAATTGGCCAAGAGCGCCACCGCGCCGGGTTTGCACACCTACATTGAGCAGCTATCGGACGCCTTTGATGAGGCCGCTTTCCCGCCGTTGGATGATATCTGGGAAGAGGGGCTGCGCGACCTGTTCAACGACTTTGACGCGGAGGTTTGAGAAGTTAATCGGGCCAGACAGCGGCCGTCAAGCGTTTAAGAGTCACCCATGCAGCCTCCTGTGCGCGCTATTCTGATTGGAGCCGGCGACCGCGGGCGTTTTGCCTATGGCCGGTATGCCCTGGCGCACCCGGAAGATATGCAGATTGTGGCGGTGGCAGAACCCCAGCCAGATAGGCGGGGGGCTTTCGCGCGTGAACATGGATTATCGGCCGAAAATTGTTTGACCACCTGGGAAGAGGTATTAGGGACAGGGCGCCGGCGAGAAATTTCGGCCGATACCGTCCTCATCTGCACCCAAGACCAACTCCACACCGCCCCGGCCTTAGCCGCCCTGGCGCAGGGCTACCATGTCCTGCTGGAAAAACCTATGGCCGTCACCCTCGACGACTGCCGCGCCCTGGTCGCCGCGGCCGAGCGCGCGGGACGCCATCTGCAAATTTGCCATGTCCTGCGCTACACCCCCTTTTTCCAGGCGATCCACGCCGTGTTGCAGGCGGGCCGGCTGGGCGATCTCATCAGCCTGTCGCAGCGCGAAAATGTCAGCTATTGGCACATGGCTCACTCCTTTGTGCGCGGCAACTGGCGACGCGCCGCCGACAGCAGCCCGATGATCCTGGCGAAATGCTGCCATGACCTGGATACCCTCTTTTGGTTTGCCGGAGCGCGGACGCGTCGCCTCAGCTCCTTCGGCAGCCTGCGCCACTTTCGACCGTCTAATGCCCCGCCGGGCGCGCCGGAACGCTGCGCCCAGGGTTGCCCGGCAGAAGCACGCTGCCTCTATTCGGCGCTGGATGTTTACGTCCGGCTGACACCCTTGCTGCAACAGGCGCAGATGTCGCGGATTGTCTGGCTGCGCGGCCTGGCGCGCCTGATCGAGCGTCAGCCGGGCCTGGCTGAAAGTTTGGCGCATTGGATTCCCCCTTTGCGCCAGTTTACCGCTTACTCAGGTTGGCCGGTGCACATCGTCACCGATGACTTCACCCGCGCCGGACGGTTGCGCGCCATGCAAGACCCGGCCAATCCTTACGGCCGGTGCGTCTATCATTGTGATAATGATGTGGTGGATCACCAGCATGTCAATATAGAATTTGAGAATGGGGTTACGGCCACGCTGATCATGCATGGGCACGCCTACGCGGATGGGCGCACGGTGCGCCTGGACGGCACGGCTGCGACGGTGGTGGGGCACATGTATCGGCATGAGCAACGCCTGGAGCTTTTCGACAAGCGCAGCGGACGGCGCGAACTGTTGTTTAGCGGCGGGCTGGATTTATCGGATCAGCATGGGGGCGGCGATACCGGGATGTTGCGCGCCTTTGTGCGTTTGGTGCGCGGCGAGATTCAGCCGGACGTCGCGACCGCTGCGCAAGGCGCTTTGGAGAGTCATCTGATGGCATTTTCGGCCGAATATGCCCGTCTCACCGGGCAAGTTGTCAACCTGGAGGAGTGGCGATGAAACGACCCTCGCAGTACCGTTGGTTTGTTGTGGCGGTTTTCTTCGGCTTCATGTTGTTGCACCAGGCTGACAAGCTCTTGATCGGGCCGCTCACCACCCCCATCATGGAGACTTTCGGCATTAACGAAGCCCAAATGGGGGCCGTCTTCACCGGCGCGCTGATTGTAGGGGCCGTGCTCTATCCGGTATGGGGCTACTTGTACGACCGCTACACACGACCCAAGTTGCTGGCGCTGGCTTCCTTCATCTGGGGTTGCACCACCTGGTTGAGCGCCCTGGCGCCCACCTT
>JAYRVN010000338.1:0-8989 GCA_041918535.1 Chloroflexota bacterium | reverse complement strand
GCTTACCCCGGACACCACTGCGCACTACCAGGCCCGCCTGCTCAACCTACTCGAACCGGCCGATCTACCCGCCCCGGAAGCCCTCCAACGCCTGCTGGCCTTCCTGCTCAACTGGCACATCCCCATCGGCGATGTGGCGGCTGTAGCCCAGACCCTGCGGGCTCATCCTCCAGCCGAGACCGACGCCGTGACCTTGCGCGAAGCCCTTTTTCAACAGCTACGCCCGCATCCGCTTGCCATTGAGGTCAACCTCGACACCCTGCGCGCCCTTACCTTCGACGCCAACGCCGGCGACAAACCATTTGCCTTGCTGCGTGACGCCCTCTTCTATGAATTGGGCTTGCGTCTGCCCGATGTGCGCTGGCTGCCCACACCCGATTTGCCTGACGGCGCTTTTCGCTTCCGGCTCAATGCTCTCACTACCCTGCCCTACACCGGAATACCGCCGGGCCACATTTTTGTCAACGCCACGCCTGACCAATTGCCCGACCTGCCTGCCCAACCCGCCCGCCACCCCGCCGGCCTGTATCCCGGCGCTTTCCTGCCGGAGAGCTATCGCCTGCTCGTGACGGCGCAAGGCCTTACCGCCTATACGCCGCTCGGCTATCTGATCCTGGCCCTCAACCAACAAGTTCGCGCTCTCGCCGGGTCCTGGCTTGACCAAACCGTGTGCCAGCGCGATTGGGATAAACTGCGCGCCAATTACCCAACGCTGATAGACGCCGCCCTGCAACGCTGGACGCCGGCCCTCATCACCCACACGGCGCGCTTGCTACTGGCGGAAGGCGTATCCATCCGCAACTGGCGACACATCCTGCAAGCGCTGTTAGATTTTGACGTCATCGTCACCGACCCGGTGCAATTGATCGTGCTCGACCCGCGCCTGCCTCTGGCCGCAGCCGAAGCCCTGCCGCAGGCGGCATCCGCCGTCAATCTGGCCGCCTACACACGCACCAGCCTCAAAACTTACATCACCCATAAGTTAAGCGGCGGAACATCCACCCTGAATGTCCATCTGTTGGAAACAGAACTGGAGCAGATGTTAGTCAACCAAGCAGGGCTTGATTGGGAAACACATCTGGCTCGCGTGGAAGCAACCCTTGGCGACGCGTTTCGCGCCGCGGTGCGTGAGACCCTGGACGACCCTACCCCGCCGCTACCCGCCATTTTAACCAGCGTGGATGTGCGACCGGTCGTGCGCGACTTGCTGGCGGCCGAGTGGCCGGATTTGCCCATCATCAGCTACAACGACCTGGACCCGGCCGCCAACCTCTATACGCTTTCACGCATCGCCCTTTCCGCCCGGTGATAATCCTTCAACCCAAACCCCGATCATTGGCCCCTTCTGATGCCAATATATGATAGATGGGGTTGGCGGCATCAATCTCGTACCTCGGAGGCTTCTCATGACACGCCGTCTATCTCTGTTGCTCGTTATATGTTGCCTGACGCTGGTCGGCTGCCGCTCCACTCAGCCCCAAACGCCCGGCCTGACTGAGGTCATCCCCCCATTGATGTGCACACCGCCTGCTTGCCAAAACGGTCAGACCCTCGTCTGCCCCGGCGATTGTCCCGGCGGTTGCGGCGCCATTTGCGCCAACCCCGTCCCTGCTCCCGGCTTCGCCGCCGCTCCAACCGATTGGTCGGGTTTGGAAAGCTGGTTGACGGCGGCCTGGGCAGATCGCATTGACACGGCCGCTGTGCGCCATGCCTTGATCCAGACCCAACGCCAGACCTCGGCCGCAGACTGGGAAACGGCCGACCTCGACAATGATGTGCGAGATGACTGGATTCTTCGTTTGAACACGCTCGCTGGTGAACCGGATTACGCGGACTACGGCCCTGTCCCGACCGGCCGGCTCTGGATAGTCAATGGCTCTGGCGTCGTTTATCGCAGCGAAACCTTGCCGCTTGTCCGAGTAACGCGCCTGATAGACCTCACCGGCGACGGCACAGAAGAGCTCGTTTTCGAGTACACGAATTTGGGCGCCTCCAACGCCGTCACGAGCTATCGAGTTGTTAGTGGGAGCGGCGGGAATTTCCGCAACATCGTCTTGCCAAACTCGCAGAGCGGCGAGGCCGCGATCACGATGTACAATCCCGACCCGATTCAGTTCTACGATCATGATAACGACGGCCGGACAGACCTGGCCGTGCATGGCGGGTACGACAGTGCGGGCGGCGCAGGCGTCATCCGCGAGTCTACACAGGTTTGGGGTTGGAATGGCGATACGCTGGCTCTAACCGCGACCGTCCTCGATCCAGCCGTCTGGCGTCATCATGTTCTGTATGAGGCCAACGATCTATTTGTTGCCGGCGATTTTGCCAACGCGATTTTGAAATATGAAGCTGTCATCAACGATCAGTCGCTGCAAACCTTCAGCTTTGACGGCAACAGCGCGCCCGTGTACGCGGACCTGAGTGTCTTTGCGGCGTTCCGGCTGATTTCGGCCGATTTGCAGACGGGGAATCTGTCCAAAGCCGAACAACGCCTGAACTGGTTGCAGACCACCTATCCGGATAGAAAGATCACTCTTTATGCCGCTGCGCAACTGCTCGAAACGTGGAAGGCGACCAAATCGCTGGAACAAGCCTGTCAGGTCGCGGAGGATGCCCTCAGCAACGCTATCAACCCAACGGGTACATTAACCGATATGGGCTACGCCAACCCCAGTTTGAGCGCCGCCGATCTTTGCCCCTAACGCTGCTCACCCAACGTCAACGGCAACTGTAGCGCCTGTCCATCGCGCAAGATGTCGAACGTCACCAATTGACCGGCCTGTGTGGTCAACTCCAGATACTTCGTCAGGTCATCCCAGGAGTTGAGCGCGACGCCGTCAATGGCGATGACAATATCGCCGCCAATCAAAATGCGCCGATTACCCACGCGCACCTGATCGTTGGCCCCGCGCAGCCCGGCCGCAACGGCCGGGCCGCCGCGATAGAGTTGCGCCACCAGAATGCCGTGTTCCACCGGCAGGCGCAACGCTCCGGCCAATTCAGGCGTGATGGAATAGCCCAGAAAACCGGGCCAAGGATGGGGGTAGTAGCCTTTCTCAATCAAGATCGGGATAACCCGTTTGACGGTATCCACCGGGATGGCGAACCCGATGCCCTCAGCGCCCTGGCGCACAGCCGTGTTGACGCCGATGACCTGGCCGCGCGAATTCAGCAGCGGCCCGCCTGAATTGCCGGGATTGATAGCCGCATCGGTCTGGATGACGTTGAAGATGATGTTATCCTGCTCCGTTTGCAAAGGACGACCCAGGGCGCTGATGACGCCGGTAGTGAGCGTGCGCTCCAGGCCAAACGGGTTGCCGATGGCAATCGCGCGCTGACCGACAATGAGATCGGCCGAATCCCCTAACGTTACCGGAAAGAGATGCTCCGGCGGCACGTCTATTTTGAGAACCGCCAGATCATTGCCGGAGTCAACACCCAGGACTTGGGCGGCGGCGGCCGTTTCGTCCGACAACGTCACCTCAATGCTATCCGCGCCTTCCACGACATGATAGTTGGTAATGATGCGCCCCTCTTTGTCCAACACAAAGCCGGAGCCTGACCCTTCGCTGGGAACCGCGCCGAAGAAGAAATCCATGGTGATGACTTGGGAGGTGATATTCACCACCGACGGGCCCACACGCTGATACAGGTTGGTGATCAGTTGCTCTTCGATGTCTATGGGTTGCAGAAGCGCCGACGATAGGGGCGTGGGCGTGGCGACCAAGACGAGCGGCGTCGGCGTGGGCGCCGGCAGCGTGGCCGGTGTCGTCGGGTTTAGCCAGCGGCAACCCGCCAGAAGCAAGGCAACACTCAGAATCAGGACACGCGGAATCTTCCATACGCGGGGCATATTTGTTTCTCCTCGAAAAGCTAAGGCGGCGGCTGTCGGCGCTGCAAAAGTTGTTGATAGACGGCACCAAAGGCGGGCACGACGACGCGCCAATCATACTGTTGGGCAAATTGACGGGCAGCCTGACCCAGACGCTCGCGTTCGGCCGAATCGGTCAGCAAGCGCAACACCGTAGCGGCAAAAACCGCCGGCTCATCCGCCAGACAAAGCTGCTCGCCGGGGCGCACTGGATACCCCTCGGCCCCGACGGTTGTGCTGACCAACGCCTTGCCTGCCGCCATGGCTTCAATCAGTTTTAGGCGCGTGCCGCTGCCCATGCGCAAGGGCAATATGATAACCTGCGCGCCGGCTAGATAAGGCCGGGTATCCGGCACACGATCGGTCACGGTCACGCCCGGCCAGGTTGACAGCCCTGCCAGACGCGCATGAGGCTTCTGGCCGACAATGGCCCAGGTGGTGTGCGGGCGCGCCTGCCGAATCCGCGGCCAGATAGTCTGAGCAAACCAGAGCACAGCATCCACATTCGGCCGAAAATCCATCTTCCCCGTGAACACCAAATCATAGCGAAAATCTGGCGCAGCCGCCGCCGGCGCCGTCAACACATCAATGCAATTCGGGATCACCGTCAACGGCCGCGATATCTCTCCCAGCAACCGCGCGATATTCTGCCGATCGGCCTCGCTCACCAGCGTCACAGCGTCCGCCTGCCGGCAGGCCCAGGTTTCCAGGCGGCGCAAGCGCCCCACCTGCACCCAAGAATACGCCGCCGCCGGCCAACGCGTGGGGTGGCGCCGATCGGTTGCCAAAACCCGCTGTTGTAGAGCCGTCTCCGCATTATGATTGTCAAATACAATCCGGCTGGTCGGCGCGGCGGCCCGCGCATCGGCGATGAGACGCGCTAACTCGATACCTTCGAGCTGAATGATGTCGAAATGGCGGCGTTGCAGCAGGGCGCGCAGCGCCGTCGCCAGAGCGGGCGTGTAGAGACGTTGCGCCATATCCGCCTGGCGCGTCAGGAGCAGTTGCCGCCAGCGTTGCGCGCGCGAGCGCTGTGGCGCAGGCAAGGTCACAATCTCCTCACACCAGGCCGCCAACGGGCCGGGATCAGTCATGCCTTCTTCCACCAGGCTGAGCAGCGTCAGGCGCGTCAGGCGGGACAAGCCTTGCACCAGGTTAAAATTCCGCAGGCTGGTGCCCTGCTGAGGTGGATAGGGCAATTGCGGCGTCACCAGCAAAAGTGTGGGGCGCGTCTCAGCCGGGTTCAACATTGGTACAGCTCCCAGGTTAACCGAGCGGTGCGCTCCCAGGTGAAGCGTTGGGCCTGGGCGTAACCGCGCTGCCGTAACTCGGCGCGCCAGGCGCTATCGCCCAGCATACGCCGGAGGGCCTCCGCCCATTCGTCCACCGCATCCGGTTCCAGCAAAACGCCCGCCTCACCCACGACTTCCGGCAAGGAGGCGCGCCGGCTGCACACGACCGGGCAACCGCAGTGCATGGCTTCCAGCGGCGGCAGGCCGAAACCTTCGTAGTGGGACGGCAGCGCCAGAACGCCGGCGGCATGGTAAAGATGCGCCAGGGTCAGGTCGTCTATGCCGCTCAAGTGGCGCACTTGTTCGGTCAGTCCCAGGCGGGCAATGTGCTCGAAAATGCCTTCCCACAGCCAACCGCGCCGACCGACCAGCACCAATGGAACGTCGTCAATCGCGCCGGTTTGCCGCAAGCGGTGGTAAGCCTCTAGCAAGGTGGGTAGGTTTTTGCGCGGCTCCAGCGTGCCGACGAAGAGGATGAAGCCGGGCGGCAGTTGGTGTTGGGCCAGAAGTTGGCGGGTGGTTTCGGCCGAAACCGCCTGCTGATACACCGCGTTGGCCGCCAAAGGGATCGCCCGCACCTTAGCCGGCGCCACGCCCAGGCGATCAATCAACTCCTGTCGCGTATATTCCGAATCGGCGGCAATGGCATCGGCGCGCTGCACCGCCCAGGCGATCTGGTCATTGTAATAGCGGCGGCTGTCGGCCGTCAGGTAGTGGGGATAGGTGAGAAAGTTGAGGTCATGCACGGTGATAACGTGACGGCGCGCGCCGCGTTGGGGAGGGATGAAGTCGGGGCTATGCCAACTATCGAGTCGGAGGGGGAGCAATTCGGCCGATAATGCCCAACGCTCCCACCGGTGATGACAAGGCGTGCGCACATCCACCCGCCGGAAATTGGCCTGCGCCGGCGCATAGGTGCGCGTATCGCCGCGTCGCTGCGCCACCACATAATCGTTCTGGCTATCCAGTGCCGCTAACGCCGCCAGCAAATGCACCACATACTGGCTGATGCCACCCATTTGATAATAAGGTAACCGGGCGTCAATTCCCAAACGCATAACGCCAATTCTACCAGCCCAGCCCGCTGGACGGTTAACCGGCCGCCTTCAACCGGTCAGGCTTAACTTCCATTCACGAATTAGCCTTCAGGCGTCGTCAATCCCCCTTGCTCTTCCCATTCTCGCCCGACACGCTATAATGCGTGGCATAACGCTTAACTGCCCTGGTTGGGAGAGACCATGTCTAACGATTTTTTGGAAGCTCAATTGAGCGAACTGCGCGCCCGCATCGAATGGTTTGACGAAGAGCGTCGCAAAGCCGCCAAACGTCTGGCGGAAGTGGAACAACGGGTAGAATTGCGCACGCGTGAACTGGAAGCGCGCGACCAGCGAATTGCCGAATTGGAACGCCATTATGGCGACCTGAAATCGCAGCTATCCACCCTGCAACAGTTTCCGGATCAAATTACCCAGGCCCGACAGGAAGCGCAACGCCTGGTTGAGGAGAATATGGCCCGGCGGGTGGAAGCGGAACAGGAGATCAAACGCCTGCAGCGGGTGGAGCACGACACGCTGGCGCGCGAGATTGCCGAACTGAAGAAGCTGCCTCCCCTGATAGCGCGGCAGGATACCAGTTTGGAGCAACGGCGGGCGGAGGAAGCGCGCCTGGTGAAATTGATCGCCACGCTGCAAACCCGCTTCCCGCCCATTGACAGCCGTCTGGAAGCGCTGGGCAATAGCGCCGCCTATCTACAAGAGTCTAACAAGCAACTTGGCCGGAATTTGACCCAGGTTGAGACGGCTTTGATTGAAGTAAACAAGCGTTGGGAGCCGTTGGAAACGCGCATTGACCTGGCAATCAAGGCCGTGACGCGCAACGAGAGCGCGGTCCAGACGGTGGCGCGTGAACAAGCGGAGGCGCTACGCCAGTTGAAGGAAGCGCTGGAGCAAACGCGTCTGTCGGATTATCAACGTAAGCAACGCCTGGACGAGTGGCAACAAAGTTTCTCAAGCTATCAAGAGGAAATCAGCCGCTTTCAACGTGAGTGGGGGAAGTCTGTCGATCAGGTTAGAGCGGCAGAGACGGCGGTGCTGGCTCTGGATGAATGGCGCAAGACGATCGAGTTGCAGCAACGGGAATCGGCCGAACTTATGCGCGTCGAGCTCAACCGTCTACAAAGCGCCTGGCAAGAATTCGCCACCGAAAACCGCAAGCAATGGCGCAGCCGCGATGTTGATAATGACCAACATTGGCAAGCGGCCGACCGGCGCTTCCAGCAAGCCCTTGAACAGTTCCAGAGCTTCGCCGACAAGCTCGACAAACTCGATCAGGAGCGCGACGCCTTGTGGCGCGTCCAGACCGCCCAATCCGACGCCATCAAACGCTGGCCGTTGCTCTGGCTGGAAGAGGTCGAGAAAGCGCTCGCCAACAACCCTAACCGCCGGCGTCAACCCGCCCTGACGCCAGTGCGTGAAGAGTAGGGTCCGTGTTTGTCATCGGCACAGCCGGCCACGTTGACCACGGCAAGTCCACCCTCGTCTACGCCCTCACCGGGATAGACCCCGACCGGCTGGCTGAAGAGAAAGCGCGGCAAATGACGATTGACCTGGGCTTCGCCTGGCTGCGCTTGCCCGGCCTGCCTGACGAAGTGGGGGTTGTGGATGTGCCGGGCCACCGCGATTTCATTGAGAACATGCTGGCCGGGGTGGGTGGCATTGACCTGGCGCTCTTCGTCGTGGCGGCCGATGAGGGCGTCATGCCCCAAACGCGGGAGCATCTAGCCATCCTAGACCTTCTGCAAATCCAGGGCGGCGTGACAGCGCTCACTAAAGTGGATTTGGTAGACGATCCTGAATGGCTGGAACTGGTGACGCTGGAATTGACGGAAACGTTTGAAGGCACCGTTTTGGCCCACGCGCCGATCATCCCCGTCTCGGCCCATACCGGGCAGGGGCTGGATCAATTGAAGGCGACGCTGGCTGACCGCCTGCAACTGTGCCAGGCTCGGCCCGATCAGGGACGCCCGCGTCTGCCGATTGATCGGGTTTTTAGCCTGAGCGGCTTCGGCACGGTCGTGACCGGAACATTGATGGGAGGGCAATTACGCCTGGGAGACGAGGTGGAAATCCAGCCGTCCGGCTTGACCGGCCGCATCCGGGGCCTGCAAACTCATAAGACACGGTTGAACCTGGCCCAACCGGGCAGCCGCGTGGCGGTCAACCTGGGCGGCGTGGACAGGGGCCAAGTGAAACGGGGTGATGTGGTGGCGCGACCGGGCGTAACGCGCCCGACGCTGCTGCTGGATGTGGTGTATCGCCATTTGGCGGCGGCGGACGCGCCGCTCAAACATCAGGCGGAGGTGAAGTTGTTCGTGGGTTCGGCCGAAACTTTGGCCCGCACCCGCATCCTCGGCGCACAACAGATCAATCCCGGCGAAGAAGGCTGGCTGCAACTGGCCCTTAGCCAACCAATAGCGGCCATGCGGGGCGACCGGTTCATTCTCCGCCGCCCCTCGCCCGGCGCCACTCTCGGCGGCGGGCGTGTCCTGGACCCCCATCCCGGTCGCCGACATCGCCGATTTCGCCGCGAATTGCTGCAACACCTGCGCACCCTCACTCAGGGCACATCGGCCGAATTGCTGCTTCAAGTGCTCGGCCGCCTGGAACCGGTAGCGCGGCCCGCGTTGCTGGCGCAATGCGGCCTGGAAGCGGCGGAGGCGACAGCAGCCTATGCGGAGTTGCAAGCCGATGGCTGGCTGGTGGAACTCGATGAACAGGTGGTCACACGCGCGCGCCGGCAAAGCTGGGCCGGCGCCGCCGAAGCATTG
>JAYRVN010000337.1:0-10555 GCA_041918535.1 Chloroflexota bacterium | reverse complement strand
CACCTGGGCCGCCGCCTGGGGGAAACGCCCGTCGGCTTTAAGTGGTTCGTAGCCGGCTTGCTAGACGGTTCCTACGGCTTTGGCGGCGAAGAGAGCGCCGGAGCCTCGTTCTTGCGGCTGGACGGCACAGTCTGGACCACCGACAAGGACGGGATCATTCTCGATCTGTTGGCAGCGGAGATCACGGCCGTCACCGGGCGCGATCCGGCGGCGCATTACCGTGATCTGGAAAGTATGTTCGGCAGCCCACGCTACGAGCGCATAGACGCCCCGGCCACACCCGCGCAGAAGGCCCGCTTGAGCCGGCTATCGGCCGATCAAGTTCACGCCACCCGCCTGGCCGGCGACCCCATCACCGCCATCCTCACCCACGCCCCGGCTAACGGCGCGGCCATCGGGGGCCTCAAAGTCGTCACGGCGACCGGCTGGTTCGCCGCCCGTCCTTCCGGCACCGAGGATATTTACAAAATTTACGCCGAGAGCTTCCAGGGGCCAGAACACCTGACGCAAATTCAGGCTGAAGCGCAGGAGATTGTGGCCCAGGCGTTGGCCGGCGGCGTCGCCTGAATGCCGCTACACCCCGTTGCTCCTGAGCGCGCGATTCTTTCTTCTGCCGCGACCACACCGGTAGTCCCGATTTGAGGCCGTTTAGTCCCGAATAGCGACGACAGCTATTGTGTTCCTGTTCAGGTCTGTTATGCTGTTTATATACCACACGGGGGGCTTCACCCCCCACTCCAAACTGGAGAAGGAGACCTGCTGTGAAACGTTTCTGGCTGTTGGCTGCTATCTTGCTTGTCATGGTTACCGCTCTGACCATCACCGGTCTGGCGAATCGTCTGGCTTCCGCTCAGGGAACCAACGATAGTGCCACCCCTCCCGCCGATTACCAGCCCATCCCCGTTGAACCGGGCCTGGCCGCCACCGAGCAAAATGGTACACAAGCCACCAGCGCGGCCCTGATTATGGACTTCTTGCCCTGGGGCTCTAGCGCCATTCAAACCGAGTTGACAGCTTTGGGCTTGCCCTATACGATCTACAACTCCTCGGCTCTGGGCAGCAATCCCAATATCTGGAACCACGATCTCATCATTGTGGCGGAAGACCAACCCACCAGTTTCTACGTCAATCTCGCCGCCAATATGCCTAAGTTTGACCAATACCTCAAAACCAAGTGCGCCGTGGTGGTCTTCAATATGTCCGCCTGGGGCTGGAATGGGGGGAATGCGTTGAACGTGGTCTTGCCGGGAGGCGTGGGCATGGCTCCAAGCTACCAGTGGAACAATTACATCGTTAATCCCACCCATCCGATAGTCACCACGCCGAATTTGATACCCAACACGATGAGCGGGACGTATGCCAGCCACGTCTACTTCACCAATATCGGCGCGGCCAGTGTCATCGCGGTGGAGGGAACCGGGCCGGGCGGCAATCCGACGCTGATTGAGTACCCGTATGGGGCGGGACACGTCATCGCCGGCGGGCAAACCTATTCCTACGGCTGGACCTATGCTCAGGACGCCGGCAAAATGCTCGTCAACTTGCTGAAATACGCCAAGGAACTCAAGCTGCCGTGCGCCAAGTCGTTCACGTACTCCATCAAGCTGGTATGCGGCACGAACAAGAAGACGACTGTGGATGTGTCGCCGGTGCTGCGGGGCATCTACAGCACTGAGGTCAACCTGCATAACCCGACCCAACTAGACGCGATATTGCAAAAACGGATCATTCTGCTGGTGAGGGATGGGCTGGCTATCGGGCGAGAACCTAACTTTGCCGGGGTGACGGCGCAGGACGCCATTGTACTGCCGCCCGACACCGCCACGATGGATGATTGTCAGCGCATCGGTGAGTTGGTTTACAACATCCCGCCAGGATTCCAGTTTGCCAACTTCCCGCTGACGATTGGCTTCCTGGAGGTCATCAGTTCGGCCGAATTGCGAGTGGATGCCGTCTACACCACCAACAACACGGCTTTAAGCGCCCCGCCAATCATTGAAATTGAGCACATTTTGCCGCAAGGTCAATGATCGGTAGCGCTACATCGGGGGTAGAGTGAGCCAATCGGCCGAATCCATGAGGATTCGGCCGATTTTTTATTCCTTACGCCGCCGGCAGCCAACGTCCCCAAACTTCCTCGCCCAGAAAGTCATCCGCCTGGACAATCAGTTGGCCGCGCAAGAGTGTGGCGACGAGCTTGCCGGACATAGTCAGGCCGGCGTAGGGGGACCAATCGGCCGCACCGTGTTGATTTTCGGCCGAAATCACCCACTCCTGCGCCGGGTCCCACAACACCACATCCGCATCTTGCCCCACCGCCAACGTCCCCTTGCGCCCGGCCAGACCAAACAGGCGCGCCGGATTGGTCGCGCACACCCGCGCCAGTTGCGCCCAGGTAATCTGCCCGGCCGCCACCCCCAACGTCGCCAGCAAAGGCAGGCGCGTCTCCACCGTCGGCAGGCCGTTGGGCGTGAAGGCAAAATGGCCGCCATGCGCATCCTTTTGGGCGCGCGTGAACGGGCAATGATCCGTCCCCACGGCGTCAATCTCGTCGGCCGCCAGCGCCGCCCACAGCGCCTCGGCGTCGGCGCGGGTGCGCAAAGCGGGCGTGGCGATATACCAATGGCCGTTTTCACCCAGGAAACGGCTCTCATCCAACGCCAGATATTGCGGGCAGGTCTCCAAGAAAATGTTCACCCCTCGCGCGCGGGCGCGCAAGCCCGCTTCCAGCCCCAAGCGACTGCTGACATGCACCACGTAGAGCTGCGCCCCCAGGTCGCCGGCTATAACAGCCGCCTGCTCGATGGCCCGGGCCTCGGCTTCCGCCGGTCGGCTGCGGGCGTGGTAAATGGGGGCGTGTTGCCCGGCCGCCAGATGTTGCGCCGTCAACATTTCCACCAGGTCGTTATCCTCGGCGTGCAACATCAGCAACCCGCCATGCCGGTCAATTTGAGCCAGCGTCGCCCGAAACTCCGGCCAGGTAATCATCATGCCCGCTTCACGATAGGTCGAGAAAACCTTGAAGCTGCTGAAGCCTTCGGCAATCAAGCCGGGAATCTCGTCGAGATGGGTCAGGGGTTGGTCGGTGACGTTAACGTGGATGCCGTAATCTACGTGACATTGGGCGTGGGCGCGCGCCAGCCGGTCGTTGAGCGCCTGACGCAAGCTCTGGCCCGGTTGCTGTACGCTGAAATCAAGCAAGGTGGTGATGCCGCCAAAGGCAGCCGCCACGGAGCCGCTGGTGAAGTCGTCGGCCGACCAGGTGTCTTTGATGGGGATGCCCATGTGAACGTGGGGGTCTAGCAGGCCGGGCAAAACGATCAGGCCGGCAGCGTCGAGGATAAGATCGGCCGAATCCCCTAAGTCCTCGCCAATCGCGGCAATCGTCTCGCCGCGCACGCCGATGTCTACCACGCGCTGTTCATCTGAGAGGACGACGCTACCGCCGCGAATAATGACATCGTAGGTCATTGGCGTCTCCAAGCCGGCGACTTCCCCGGCGAAGCCAACCGCATCTCTCACTCCGCCTGTTCGGTTGTGAATGGCAACGGCCCTTGCCAGATGAGGGTTAGATCAAGGACTAAGCCGGGCAGAATAGGGTCGCCACTGATGGCGGGGGGGTGGTCAAGGAGCATGAGGGGCAGATTCGGCCGAAACACTTCCACCACCTGCCGTTCCGGGTCAATCAGCCAGCCCAACTGCGCTCCTTGCGCCAGGTACTCCTCCATCTTGGTCCGCAGGGGCGGCAGAGGATCCGAGGGCGAGCGCAATTCCATGACAAAATCAGGACACAGCGGCAAAAAGCGTTGCCACTGCCGCCGCGTCAAACTGCGCAGGCGCTCCCGCCGCACCCAGGCCGCGTCCGGCGCGCGCACTGCGCCGTTACCCAAGACAAACCCGGTTGAGGAGTCAAACACCTCACCGCTGCCTGCCTGTTTCGCCCACAAACGCAAAGCCAGGTTGATCTCCGAATTGCGCCAGCCTGTCTCGCCGCCTGATGCGGTCATGATAACGATGTCTCCCTCCGCCGTGCGCTCAAAGCCCCAATCGCGGTTAGCTTGACAAAAGAGGAAGAATTGCTCATCGTCCCAGGCGGCGCTGGGCGGAACACGCAGAATGACCGGGGTCTCGGTTGCCACAGTGGCGGACGCCGTCTTGATCATACCTTTATTCTACACGTTCCGCGTGATTTTTCCAGCCTGTACCTGAGCGCGGAGTTGATGCGATTCGGCCGAATCGGTAACCTTCCCGTCAGTTCCCCGGCAACCCGGCATTCACTTCCCAAGAAACTCTCTGCCGATTACGACAGGATACCCCTTTATTCACCGTTGTAGACCGAGTGGGTGCGTGTGGCATCAGGGTAATGCCCCAGTAAGCGAGATCTCACTCGTGTAGCCTTGCTTTGACTGGGCGCTTCAGCCATAATTCCAGGCATGCGCGCGCAATGTGGTCGCCCGGCTTTGGCATCTCGGTCTCTCTGGGGCGGGAATCCCGCTGGAAGTATGGCTGGGCGCAGCCAATTTTGCTTCACTGCGCTGCATAAAGCGGCTGACGCCGGCCATTGGGCGGCTAATATGATTGGTGACCGGCACGGCAGGTATGGCCCAATCCGTTAGGCTTCTAGAATCGAGGAGTTGATACCATGTCAAGCAGACAATTTTGGATAGGCGTTGTCTCGCGCGCCCACGTCCAAATTGGGGTTGGCGGCGGCTTTGTACAATTAAATCACGGCAAGCAGGCCCCTCTTCAAAAGCTTCGGGCCTCAGATGGCTTTGTCTACTATTCTCCCAAAACCAGTTACCCAACGGGCGAACCCTGTCAGATGTTCACTGCGATTGGGATTGTGAAGAGTGGTGAAGTTTATCAAGCCGATATGGGCGAAGACTTCCACCCTTTTCGGGTAGACGTTCACTTCCTCAGCGCCAAAGAAGCTGCCATCAGACCGATTCTTGACAAACTCTCCTTTATTAAAGACAAAACTCATTGGGGAGCCGCCTTTCGATTCGGGCACCTCAAAGTGTCCGCCGAGGACTTTAAGGTAATCGCAGAAGCAATGGGTTGCGACTTTGAGCGCGACTTTGGTGGCTGAGACCTGTTAAGATTTGGCCTTGATGCCGCAAAAGAGGGAGGCACACATGAACGATGCCCGCGAGGAAGAAGAAGAGCACGCACAAGACAACCCGGCGCTAAGCAACGTCATGGAGCGGAACATTCGCACCATTACTCAACTTCGCCTGAAGGCTAGGCATGAGCGGAGCTTGCAAAGCCGTATTGCCGACGCCATTACCTCTTTTTCAGGGCGCATGAGCTTTGTTTATGTGCATCTCGTGTGGTTTGGCGCTTGGATTCTTCTTAACGCCGGGCGTTTTGGCGTGCGTCCATTCGATCCTTTTCCATACGGACTCTTGACTATGATCGTGTCCCTTGAAGCGATCTTTCTTTCGACATTTGTACTCATCAGCCAGAACCGCCTGAGCGAAGAGGCTGAGCGTCGCGCTGACTTACATCTACACATCGGTCTGCTGACCGAACACGAGTTGACACGGGTGTTGCAAATGCTCGACGCCATTCAAGACAAAATGGGCGTCGAAAATGATGAGGACAGTGAACTTGCCGACCTTGAAATAGAAACCAAACCCGAAGATGTGCTGGCTGAAATTGAGCGCCTGCGCCGGCGTGCACTCAGCAAAAAATAGCCTACTCTATGAGACAAAACCCAGTAGGCTACATCCGTGGCGTTAGATGAGGACATCTCGGTCGCCGGCTTGTTAGCCGGGACAGATTCACAATCAGCATGAAGTGGAGCTATCGGCTTATGGCAGACTTCGAAGAAGAGTATTTGGACGTTTTGCAGAATATCGAGTTCGCCATTATAAGCGTGTACCGGCAGCATGCAGAGTTGCTGGACCATGACGTTGAAAGGGCGTTAAACACGCTGATCATGGCCTATCAGGCGGAACAGCAGCAGCGCACTCCTAGCCCAGCGGCGCTCACCGCGTTAGGGCAAGAGGTGCATGACAATGTCCGCTCGATGTGTGAGCTGCGCTTGGGGCGGGAAGCCTTAGTGGTTCTCTCGGCAAGTTGTTAAAGTACCGGGGCTTCGCAAGGGACGAGGCGACAGGACGGAAAATCCGGCTCATTGGAACGAAAAGCCCCCGGCGTTTATGTGCAAATTTAGCGAGAGAACCACTTAGTCAAAGACGGGAAGAGAATCAAAGTCCCTTCATTCCGCTCACTTTCTCTGGCTGAAATCATTGCCTGCCTAAAGCGTATCCGCAAATCGGTACAAACCTGGAGTAAACAGTCAGGACGCCAGGGTTACTTGCGCTTTGTCAATGAATTTATCCATTAAGTTTAACTGACATCATCCGCAGAACTATGTGGATTGACACCCTGCGGTTGCGCGTCAGGGTTTGCGCGCCACGGCCGCCACAGTCAGGCCGGCCGGCAGTAGGCCACGCGCCACCCATGGGGCCTCGGCGGACAAGATGCGAGTGAGCCAGCGGTTTTGCCAGGGCGGAACCGGTTTAATATCCGACGTAGCCTCAAGCGGCGAGCGCAGCCGCTCGGTCAGGCGTTTAGCCAGCGCCGGCGGCAGCAACAGCATGTTGGCATAAGATAGGGTTTCTACCGTGAACCGACTTTCCGTCAGGGCAAGGCGTAATTCGCGTGCGCTGAAGCGCCGGGCCGTGTGGATGACGGCGTCATGGCGGCCGCGCAGCCAATCGTAGGCGGGCAGGCGCAACACTACCCGCCCGCCGGGTCGCAACACGCGCCAGAACTCAGCCAGGGCAACCGGATAGTCGCTGACGGCGCGATGGTAAAGCACATCAAATGAGGCGACGAGGTCAAACTGTTCGGCCGAAAATGGCAACCCCATCACACTCGCCTGCGCCAGATGCGACAAGCCGCGCCGGCGCGCCAAACTGAGCGCCAATGATGAAACATCGCACCCCGTGACACACCCATAGCGTCCCAGGGTAGACGTGACCCCGCCCGTTCCACAGCCGGCGTCGAGGATTTGTAAGTCGCTGCGCCCGGCGTAGTAGCGATCCACCAGCGCCAGGGTGATAGACTGCATCCCCACATACCACCAATGCCGGTCTTCCAACGCCGCGATGACTTGATACTCGCTGGGTTTCATGGCGACAACAGGCCGGGCTCGCCCTAATTACTCTCCCGCGCGCGACGAACACAAGCCAGTCGGCAGGTCATAGTTAGAATCGTTATGCCAGCCGTGATTGTATTTCGGCCACTCGCCGGCCGAACAGACCGGGCCGGCGCCGTGCCACACAAATAACCAGCCTTCACGCGTGGTGACTGCCACCTCAACCAGACCGTCGCCGTCCCAGTCGCCGACGGCGGGCGTGGCGGTGATCCAGCCGCCGGTCAGTTTAGGCCAGTCGGGCAATTCGGAGCCGTCCTCATGGAAAGCGTGCAAATCATAGCCGGCCGACCCCGCCATTAGCTCGGCCACGCCATCCCCATCCAGGTCAGCCGCCGCCGGCGTGGTGAAGAATTGCATATCGTTCATGTGGCGAGGGAAAGCAGACACAAAATTGCGCGTGGTCAGGTCCCATACCCCCAAAAGATCGTCGCTCGTCACCTGGTTGGCCGGCAGGGCGTTATCCAGCAGGCGGCCTAAACCCGCCAGGGGCGCAGCATAACGCAAGCCGTTGCCCAAATCAGCAAAAATCCCGCCGCCAAGCGCCGGTATGGCCAGCTTTTCCTCCGTGTTCGTTTCAGAGCCGAAGTAGGCGCGTTCACCGCGCAACCCATTGTCGTTGCCAAACTCATCCTGTCCCCAAAAACCGTGTCCGTCTCCCCGGAAAATCATGGCCGGGCCAACGGCCATAAACGTGGCGACTTCGGACGCGCCATCGCCATCGAGGTCGGCCAGAGCCACCGAGCCGTTCGGGCCTTCGCCCACCGTCGGTAAAATCTCCGGCGCGAGAAAACCCACCTTAACCGGCCAGCCCGGCAAAAAAGCCTCCGGGTCCAGGCCATCATTATCCGAAAGGTCGCCGTCATGCAACGCCCCATCATGCCAGATCGCGTGAATACGGCCGTTTGCCAGCGGCACCCCGAGCAACTCCGTCAGGAGCCTGACCAGCAGGGCGGCGACGGTGTTATTGGGCGTCTCTTCATATTCTTCATCCCGGCCGATAACCACTTCCAGCCAGCCATCGCCATTGATGTCGCCCAGGGCCGGGCTGACCAGGAATGGCGTCCCGCTGAGGACGCCGGCGTCGGGCTTGAAGGTGATCTGATGCGTGCCCGGCGCGACGGACTGCACCTTGGCCGGATCAACCACCAGGACCGGCCAGCCAGGCAAGAGCGTGCCGTCATCGTTCCAGACATAGACATGTCGGTCAAAAGCTCCGACAACGATCTCCAACCGGCCGTCATGGTCAAGATCGCCCAGGGCCGGCGCGCCGCTGATGGCCCAATCGAGGCGATTGTCCGGGTTGCGCGCGGCCGGGTCGGCAAAGGCGCGGTTGGTCTGAACGGGAAAGCCCTGGCGCGGCTCGCCGGTGGCATCCCAGGCATAGACTTTGCCTTCCAGGTCCGCGGCAACAATCGAGAGCTTTTCGCCGGGCGCCAGCACGCCAATCGCCGGAGAGCCGAGCAGCATGGGGGTATAGATCGGCAAGGTGATTTCGCCGCTCTGGTAAGCGGGCGCGGCGCTGTGGATGGGCTGCGGGGCTGTGTGAACCGGCCAATGGCGCAACTCAGAACCGTCCGCGCGGAAGGCATGAATCAGGCCGTTGCTAGTGGGCACGATCAACTCATCTTTACCGTCGCCGTCCAGATCGGCGAAGACGGGGGAACCCTCGCCGCCGGCGGTCAGGTTGAGCGGCGTGGCGGCGGCCAGGTCGGGGTCGTGGTGGAGGAAGAGGCTGCGCAAATCTTCACCGATTCGGCCGAAATTGTCCGTCACCCGCACGCGCACGGTAAAACTAAATTTGTCAATCATCCCACGCCCATTCGTTGGATTCGACAAGGCGCCTTCAACGCCATACGGCATCCGCGCCGCCAGCGCGGGCAGGTTTATGACGCCCAAAATGCCCTCAAACGGCGCAAACATGATTGGCGAACGGTAGACAGTGCGGAAGTTAGCGTCAGACGGCTGGACCCCCGGCGCAACCTGCAAGGCAAAGCGATAACCGGCAGCGCGCACGGCTGCCACCCGGCCGGTAATGGCCAGCGTTTCCTGTTGAGCGGGGTCAACAATCTCAAACCAGCGCGGGGTTTTAATATCCGCCTCCGGCGGGATAGCCCCATTCATCACGGCCGTCACCATGCTGTCGGCATTGACCCGACCATAGCCAAAAATCATATCCCAACCGGCGTGCGATGGGAAGCGCCGGGTTTCCACGGGCAACCCGCTCGTTTCGTAGTGGCCGCTCAGATCAATATCATCCGCCGTTTGCGCCATGACCTGCTTGATCTCGCCGGCCGACAACACCCAACCCCCGCCGCCGGGATAAGGGGCGAGCAGGCCGAGGTCGCGCGCATTTTTCGCCGCCGACACCACCAATCCCGCCATGCCTGAGCCGAGGCCGGTGGCTTCGGACGAGCAGGAGGCCGAGGGCACTGCGACCGTGATGTGCGCACCGTAGTTGGTGCACCCATTGAGGTAGAGGTAGGAGCGGGGAGTCATAACCATCGGCCCCTCTTCGACGAAGCGCGTAACGGAGTTGACGACAATTGTCCGCTCCAGGTTCGAGGGGTAATTGTGATGTTCCGACGACTCATCGGCGGCGGAGGCAATGATGGGCACGCCGCGCTGGAAAGCGTAATCAACCGCTTCCTGGGCAAAACGCGAATGGTTGATCGAGCCGGTGGCTTCCTGAACCACGCTCACGCCGTTATCGGCCGCATACAGGATCGCCTCAGCCCAGTGGTTAATATCCACCACGAAGCTGTCGCCGACGCGCAGGGACACGAACTGGCAACTCGGGCACACGCCGAGGCTGCCGCCATTATTGGCTTCGGCGGATGAATCCTTGGCTTCGCCGGTGCCATGGCCGTATTCAACTTCGTCGAGTGGGTCATTGTCATTCTGAAAAAAGTCCCAACCAGCGATGTCGTCTGTGTAGCCGTTGGCGTCGGCATCCACGCCATCCGACCAGAGGAAGATTAAATCTTCCGGGTCAAGCTGGCCGTTGCCGTTGAGATCGCTGACGCGCGGGTCTGCCGCGTAGTCGCGGATGTCGAAGCTGCCATTGTCGGTGCAATCGTATTGCGAACAACCGAGCGGGAGGGGCAATTCGGCCGAATTCAAATACATCTTATTAACCAGGTCATCTTGCCCATATTGCCACTTGATCCCCGAATCGAGAATGGCAATCACCACATCCGGCCGGCCGGTCGTCTTCTGCCAGGCCAGATCAACCCGCGCGCCCATCACCCCGAATAACTCCCAGGGCGCTTGGTTAATCTCCGGGTCGGGGCTTTGAGCGCTGGTCATCTTCCAGCCGCCCGAATCATTGGTGAAATCATTCGGCAAGGGGTCTGTCGGTTGCAGAAAAAGATAATCGGCGTAGGCGTT
>JAYRVN010000336.1:0-10825 GCA_041918535.1 Chloroflexota bacterium | reverse complement strand
TGATTTTGATGTCCATCTGCAGGGCCGTGATCCCCTCAGAAGTGCCGGCCACTTTGAAATCCATATCGCCAAAGTGGTCTTCCGAGCCCTGGATATCGGTGAGGATGGCATATTTGCCGGTGGTCTGGTCTAGGATAAGCCCCATAGCAACGCCGCCCACCGGTCGGGTGATGGGCACACCGCAATCCATCAAAGCCAGGCTGGATGCGCATACGCTGGCCTGACTGGTGCTGCCGTTTGAAGAAAGCACTTCAGACACAACGCGAATGGTATAGGGGAAAACGGTTTCATCCGGGATCATGGGCAACAGGGCGGCTTCCGCCAGAGCGCCATGCCCGATTTCGCGACGACGCGGGCCACGCAAGGGCCAGGTTTCGCCGGTGCTGAAGGGCGGAAAGTTATAGTGATGGATGTAACGGCTGCTATCTTCGGGATAAAGGCCATCAAGTTTTTGGGCTTCGCGGGGCATGCCGAGAGTGACGATGGAGAGCACCTGGGTCTCGCCGCGTTGGAAGAGACCGGAGCCATGCGCGCGGGGGCTGAGTCCGACTTCACAGGAAATCGGCCGAATCGTCCGATAATCACGCCCATCCGGTCGGACGCCGTCGAATAGAATGCGATCCCGTAACACGCGCTTCAATTCGCTCTGCACCATCGTGCGCACGACATCCGGCTCAATATGCTCATCCTCTTCAAGCATATTATGCACCACCTCATCGGCAAATCCTGCTACAGCCTCGTTGCGGGCGTCGCGTTCGACGTTGGCCATCACAATGGTGCGTAGTTGACCCCGTATCTCGGCGCTGGCGCTTTCCGTCAGGGGCGATACCCCCTTAAACAAGGTGATGGCCGCCTTAGGTTTGCCTATCGCTGCCCGCATCTCGAATTGCAGGTCAACAATAGACTGAAGCTCACGGTGAGCGAATTCCAGGGCTTGCACCATGATCGCCTCCGTCACCTCATTGGCGCCGGCCTCAACCATGATAATGGCTTCCCGTGTGCCGGCCACACGCAAATCGAGCGCGCTTTCACCCATCTCAACAATTGTCGGGTTAACGACAAATTCGCCGTTGATATAACCGACGCGCACTGCGCCAACGGGGCCGTTCCAGGGAATGTCGGAAATCACCAGGGCGGCGCTGGCAGCGTTCACCGCCATAATGTCTAGATGGTGGATGCTGTCAGAAGAGAGGGCGGAAACGATAATCTGCACTTCATTGCGCATCCCATCCGGGAATAGCGGGCGCAGCGGGCGGTCAGTTAGACGCCCGGTGAGAATGGCAGCGGTGGAAGGACGCCCTTCGCGCCGAAAGAAGCTGCCCGGAATGCGTCCGGCCGCGTAGAGTTTCTCTTCAAAATCAACGCTCAGGGGGAAAAAGTCCAACCCTTCGCGGATATTGCGAGACATGGTGGCGGTGGCGAGTAAAAGCGAATCGCCCACGCGTAGGGTGACAGCGCCGCCCGCCTGGCCGGCAAGTTTGCCTGTGGCGAAGACGAGGTCGTGTTGTCCAACCCGTGTGGTAAAGGTTTGTTGATCAGACATAATGTATTTGTTCCTTGCAAACGAAAAAAACTGAACGAGAAAGAGTCAATGATCGGATTCGGCCGAAAACGCATCCCATCTCTCGTCTGGTGTAAACGCGTATCAGTCGGTCAACCCGACATTCGAGCAGACACCGCCTTTGTTAGGACTCTTAGGGACTGGGAATTAGTCCCGACCACGCCGGGTACAGAGTCAATTCCCAATTCCTAAAGGCCCGCCTAACCTGACGGTATCGGCCGATAATTTTCTGAATACTGCTCTCACTTAACTTACAATAAGACCTCCAACCCTCAAAGCGAAGCGCGCAGACCCGGTCAGGCCTGCGCGCCATCACGCGCCAGACCTAACGCCGCAGCCCTAGCTGCTCAATAATCTTGCGATAGCGATCCGGATGATGCTCCCGCAGATACGTCAAAAAACGACGCCGCTTGCCGACCAACGTCAGCAAACCCCGGCGCGAGCTCTCATCATGCTTGTGCATGCGTAAGTGCTCCTGAAGCTGACGGATACGCTTATCAAAAATCGCGATCTGAACTTCAGGCGAGCCTGTATCCGATTGGTGCTGCCCATAGCGCGTGACAAAATCAGCTTTGTCTTCTCGAGTAATTGACATGGCTTTTACACTCCAAGATATTGATTCTGCCCGAAGGTCGTCGTGCCATTGAACGTCGCGCCCTCGCGCAAAGGTTAATTATACGTGATGACGCTCTTCCACGCCACTCTCCGCGACCCAAACCCAACAATCTCTCAGGCAGGGCCATAACCGATCGCGTCAACTCATATTTTTCCAATCGTAGGGCCATTGGCGCATGTAAGCTTCACATCATAATCGCGCCGAACCTTTGACTTCTCACGCCGGCTCTACTATGATCAGGCGTTGTGGTTGGGTCGCCACAGGCCCATTTTCCACACCTTGTGGAGCCTTGCAAGTGAGGAAGCATGCATACCCAATTGAAGTTAGCCAACCTATTTCTTGCTCATTGGCAAGCAGGCTGCAACTGTCCTTGCACAAGCGCGCCGGCTTCTCACTGGCTGATGCGCCGGCAGTGGCGGGTACCATCCTCAGTCTTGTCGTAACTTTGAACCAAACTGCTGTAACAATCTATTTCCTTTGAGGAGCATTTGACCATGAGGCGTCAATCCCAGTCTAAAGTGGGTGTGTATATTGATGTTCAAAATATGTATATGAATGGCGGGCGCGGGATGCGTTATGACGTGTTGCGCGAATTTGCCGCCCGCGACGACGCGGAGTTGGTGCGTCTGAATGCTTATGTGAGCTATGATGCAGACCGCGCCAGAGTAGATAACACTTACCACCGCAATGTAAACAATTTCTATTCCTTGCTCCGCGACTTCGGCTACAAAGTGATCATTAAGGAAGTGAAGTGGTATGAGGAAGAATCGGGTCATCGTTACGGCAAGGCTAATGCTGACCTGGAACTGGCGGTGGATGCGCTGCTGCAATCCGAAAACCTGGATCGGGTTTTAATTGCCACGGGCGATGGAGATTTTATCCAGGTAGTACGCGCCTTACAGAATCGCGGCTGTCGCGTGGAAATTGTCGGTTTGGACAATGTTTCCTCCGACCTACGCCGCGAGGCCGATATGTTCATCTCTGGCTTCCTGGTGCCGAGTCTGATTCCCACACCGGCCAACGGTGAAAGCGTTTGGGGTGAGATTGGGGCGCGCGTGCGCGGCGTGTGTCACTTCCACGATGACATGCGCAAATATGGCCTGCTGCGCTATCTGAAAAGTATTGGCCCGGGCCTGTGGTTGACCGACAGCCGTCACCCTGATTCGCCCTATGAGACCGTCTTCTTTCATGACACCAACCTGCCGCCGGGTTTCGACGCCTCCCAATTGCCCAGTCGCCGCCATGTCTTTGAATTCATGCTAGTCAGTCGCGAATTCAAGGAAGGCATGCAAGCGGCCGATATGCGACTGATCAGTATGTTGCCGGTCTGAGGGGCAGGCCGGAGAGGAGCGGACAGCCCTCTCAGGCCAGGGTGATCAAGGTGATTTCGGGGGGGCAGTTGAAGCGCACGGGCGCGCCGGTCATGCCGATGCCTCGGTTGGTGTAGAGCCAGGCCTGATTGACCTGGTAAAGCCCCAAGTCATATTTGTCAGCGTACCGCGGCAAGAAAGGGGCGCCGAGGCCGGGCAGACGCACTTGCCCGCCATGACTGTGGCCGGAGAGTTGCAGCCGAACACGCGGGTCTTGGGTGAATTCATCGGCGAAGTCAGGTTCATGCGCCAGTAAGAGGAGCGGGGCGTTGCCGGACACGCCGGCTAACGTGGCCGGCAAATCGGGGCGACCCGCCCAGGGATCATCCAGGCCGGCGATGATAAGGCCGTTGGACAGAGTCAGGCAGCTGTTTTCGAGCAACGGGATGCCGGCTGCACGCAGGCCACGCCGGACTGTTGGAGCGCCGGCCCAATGATCGTGATTGCCGAGAATAGCGGCAAGGCCGAGGCGTGGATTGAGGCGGGCCAGGACAGGGGCAAGGTCAAAAATGGATTCGGCCGAATCCAACACATAGTCCCCCGTCAACACAACCACATCCGGTTGCAACGCATTCGTCGCGGCCACGGCCTCCTCCACAAACCACAACGGCGTGAACGGATACAAATGGAAATCAGACAACTGAGCCACAGTCAGACCCGCCAACCGTTCCGGCCAACCCGTCAACGGCAACGTCAGGCGCTCCACACTTAACCGATAGGGTTCCACCTGAGTGGCATAGCCATAACCGCCCAAGGCGCTCAGGCCGCCGGAGGCCACACTGGCCCCCAGCAGCTTAAGAAACTGTCGCCGATTTAGCCTCTGAACTCCCATATCGGAACACTTCCCTGCCGCCCGGGCCCACCCCCATGTTTAAAACGACTGCCGGGCGATCATTTCCAATCTTCGCATAATTCAGTATCATTGTAACCAGACCGGATCAATCGGGAACAACGTTTACCAGACGATTCATCAACCCGTTACCTATCCCGGCCAGGAACAAACACCTCTCTACACCCGTTAAGACCCTCAGGCTCCTATGGACACCCAACTCGACGATCTCATCCGTATCCTGCAAACCTCCATTTCACCGGTCACGCTCATCTCCGGCGTGGGCTTACTCGTCCTCTCCATGACAAACCGCTTCGCGCGCACGACAGATCGCGCCCGCGCGCTCGCCCACGATGTGCCCCACGCCGCGCCGGCTGAGGCCGAGAATTTACGTCATCAGATTCAAGTTCTTTATCGTCGGTCGCAACTCCTGTTGCTCTCCATCAGTTCTGCCCTGACCAGTGTGTTTTTCGTGGGCCTGCTGATCATCAGCTTGTTCGTAGGTTCCACCGCCAGTTTCAACCTGCAACGCCTGGTTTCCTGGCTGTTTGGCCTAAGCCTCATTGCCCTGGTCATCTCGCTGGCCTTGTTTATTGCCGATATGACCGTTTCTCTGCGCGCGCTCAAGCTGGAAATCGAAGAACATGTCGAAAAACCTTTGCATCCCCTGGTGCTGGGCCAATGAGCCCCGGCGCATGGCGCAGTCAGACAGTTGCCGCCCCCCCACCTGTGAGTATAATCCCCTGAAATAGTTGTTGTTGGAGAAATACATGGTGCGTCGGCAGGTCTTTCCATTTACCGCAATTGTCGGGCAAGAGAGAATGAAGCGGGCCTTGCTCTTGAATGCCGTCAACCCCCAAATAGGCGGGGTGCTGATTCGGGGCGAGCGCGGCACGGCAAAATCTACCGCCGCGCGGGCGCTGGCCGCGCTGCTGCCGGACATCGAAGTCGTCGTCGGCAGCCCTTTTAACCTGTCTCCCGATCAGTTGACGGATTCGCCACCTGGGAACCTGGCGGAATTGAAGGCCACCATCCGCCAAACGCCTTTCATAGACTTGCCGGTGAGCGCCACCGAGGATCGTGTGGTAGGCACGTTGGACATCGAGAAAGCCATCAAAACCGGCGAAAAGCATTTCGAGCCGGGGGTGTTGGCGGCAGCTAACCGGGGCATCTTGTATGTGGATGAAGTAAATCTGCTGGATGACCATGTGGTGGATTTGTTGCTGGATTCGGCTGCAATGGGGGTGAATATCGTCGAACGGGAGGGCATCAGCTTCAGTCATCCGGCTAAATTTGTTTTAATTGGCAGCATGAATCCGGAAGAGGGGGATTTACGCCCGCAATTGCTGGATCGCTTCGCTTTTTGCGTTACGGTGGTCAGTTTGCTAGATGCGCGTCAGCGCGTTGAGATCATGGAGCGGCGCATCGCCTATGAGACCGACCCGGAAGCATTTTATGAGGAGTGGGCGGGGCGAGAAAAACAGCTCTCGAACCGGATCGCGCGGGCGCGCGAGGTGGTAGGCGAAGTCACTTATACACGCCGGGACTTATTGGCAATCGCCTCGCTGACAACGGCTTATAAGCTAGATGGTCATCGGGCTGACCTGGTAATTCTGCGCGGCGCCCAGGCGCATGCGGCATTTCTCGGACGCAACCACATTAACGATGAGGACATCGTATTAGCGGGGGAACTGGCTTTGCCTCACCGTATCAAGGGACGCGCTTTCCAGGATACGAATGTCTTGGCAACTGATTTAGCCAAAACTCTGAGCCAGGTTAGCTCTAATTGGCCCAGTGAAGAGATGTCCCAGGCGGAACCGGCTGCGCAGGCGGATAGGACGGAAGTAAAAAAAAAGCCCTGAACGCTGACCATGAAGTCACGGAGGGGGTGGATTCGGCCGAAACCCAGTCAGCCGGCCCCCAAGTCATCCCCCAAACCGCCCAGGATGCCCCCTGGTGGGAAGGCGGCCAGAAGAAATTGGCCCGCCAAGAATTTACCGCCCGCCGCTTGGATACTCCCCTCGACAAGATCATGCGCAAAAGCGCCGGACGGCGGTCGGTCACCAAGACCGATCGCAAGCGCGGCCACTACATCCAGGCGCGCCTGCCCAAACACAAGAAAGTCACTGATTTGGCGTTTGACGCCACCCTCCGCGCCGCCGCCATTCACCAACGTGAGCGGGATCGGTCACAAGTTGCCCTGGCCTTGCATAAGAGCGACCTACGCGAAAAAGTGCGGGTGCGTCGCTCGGCAAATCTCATCTTGTTTGTGGTGGACGCCAGTTGGAGCATGGCGGTCTCTGAGCGTATGGAAGCCACCAAAGGGGCGATCCTCTCGCTCCTGACCGACGCTTATCAACGGCGCGATCGGGTAGGGCTGATCGTCTTCAACAAGAATGAATCCCATCTGGTGCTCCCACCCACCAACTCCGTCCAGCTAGCCCGGCAAAAGCTCGCCGATATTGCCGTCGGCGGCAAAACGCCGCTTTCGGCCGGTTTACATATGGCTTATGAAGTTTTCCGCAAAGAGGCGATCACCCATCCGGACGTCAAACCGCTCATGATTCTATTGACCGATGGGGCGGGCAATGTCAGTTTGGGGAACTTGCCGCCGCAGGAAGAAGCGCATCGGACTGCCGACCAGATTCGTGAGGCGCATATCCGCGCAGTGGTTGTTAACATGGAGCATCCGGCGTTTGACCAGGGTTTGGCGCAAAGTCTGGCCGAGCGCCTCGGCGCGCCCTGCCATCGGCTGGAAGAACTGCGCGCCGAAACGCTCTATCGGGCTGTGGTGGATGAGCTGAAGTGAGAGACGGCGCGGTTTACGCCGCCGCCCGCTTAACGTCCGTAGTGCATGGGCATGATGACGTGCAGGAACTCTTCCTGACCCATAGGCTTGAGCACGCCCGGCTCCATAGGGCCGTTTGTCTCCAGGATCATCTGCGGCGTTTCCATCACGCCCAACACTTCGGTGAGAAACCGCACGTTGAAGGAGATTTCAATCTCCGGGCCATCCACATTGGCATCAATTTGGGCCACGTTATCGCCCGTTTCCTGGCTAGTGGCGGCGATGGTGGCGTAGCCGTCCATGAGTTCGTTGCCGGGCTTGATAGTCATACGCGCGGTGTGGCTAGATTCGCGGGCAAAAATATCGGCCGTCTTGCACGCCTTCAAGAAGTCAGCCGTGCCCATGACGGAGCGCGTGCGCGCTGATTTAGGAATGATGGCGGTGAAATCGGGGAAGCTGCCTTCGATCAGTTGGGAGACGATGACGACGTTTTCCAGTTGGAAGATGATCTGGTTGCGATCTTCAGGCATACTGATCAGGACAAAGCTGTCGCTATCGCTGATGACGCGCGCCAGTTCGTTGAGGGCGCGGGCGGGCACAATGACCTCCTTGGGGGTATCCACGTGAACAGGAATTTCGGCCGAACGCACCGATAAGCGGAACGCATCCGTGGCCGCCAGCCGCAGTTGTTTGCCGGCAAAACGCAACGAGACGCCGGTCAGCATTGGCCGGGTGTCATCAACCGCCGCAGCAAACGTCACCTGCTGCACCATCTGTTTGAGTTTAGCCGCTTCCAGGCGCAAGCTCTGGGTCGGATCGGGGTCCGGCAATAAGGGGAACGTTTCCGCCTCAATGCCTTTGATGTTCGCTTCGGTGCGGGCGCAATTCACATGCAACGTCTGAGAATCGGGCGCTAATTCCAGTTCCACCCGATCGGTCGGCAGAGCATTCACCAGATCGCTAAAGGTGCGCGCCGGCACAGTGATCGCGCCAGGTCGTTCGACTTTGGCCCCAATCCAGCAGGTGATAGCAATCTCCAGATTCGTGGCTGACAGCTTCAAACGTCCATTATCCGTTGCCAGCAAGACATTGGCTAAAACAGGCAAGCTCGACCGGGTGCTGACGGCGCGGCCGACGATGCTCAGGCCCTTGGCTAGATTCTCTTGCAAACAAGAAATTTTCATGGCCTTACTCCATAGTATTGTTGTATTATCCCGCACTACCCAATGTCTAGTATAGCCGGTTCGGTGTCAGCGCGCAAACGCATGTGCCGCCGGCGGGCCGGCGATTACCTGACGCTTCAGGCGCGGGCGTGCAAGGCGTGATAGGCAACAATAGCCAGCGAGGTAGCGACGTTGTGGGATTGTCCCTTGCCATACATGGGCACGAAGACGGCCGCATCGCAGAGGGCCAGTGTGGTCTTGGTTAATCCGTGGTCTTCGTGGCCCACCACGAGGCAAGTTTTGGCGGGGTAAGAATATTGGTGGTAAGGCTGGGCGTCGTCCACCAACTCCAGGGCCAGGATGTGGTACGCTTGCGCTTTGAGTTGTCGGAGCGCTTCCAGGGGGTCCTGGATATAGCGCCAGGGGAGTTGATGATGTTTGTATCGGCCGATTTTTTCAACAGTCGGGTGTGGCGGCGTGGGCGTGATGCCGGTTAAGAGCAATTCCGTCACCCCCACCCCATCGGCCAGACGAAAAATCGCGCCGACGTTATAGGGATATTCGACGCTTTGCAGAAGAAAGGCCAGATCGAGATTCGGCCGAAATTCCCGCCGATAATCTCGCAAAAAGCGCTTTAAATCAGTTCCGATTAGCGGCTTCATCGCTCACCCACATAAACAAAGGGGTTATGGGCCATTGACCCATAACCCCTCGGCTAACTGTTAGCGACCCGATCCGCCTTAACGGATCGAGCCGCCATAGACTTCAGCTTATGGCAGAGCGCGCCGGCGGCGGATGACAAAGACAGCCAGCCCCGTTGCCACTACAAAAGTAGCCACAACCGGCAGCCAACTATTCAACGTCGTCCCGCCAAAGCTCGCCAAAGACACATCCGTCGGTATCACCGTCACCGTAGCGCTATCATCGGCTGTCGCCGTAACGCCCATACTGGGGATATACGCCGTCCATGTCGCCATGTTCGTCACATCCACGTAGACCGTCTCCGACTGCGTGATGTACACCGAAGCGCCCACGCCCAGGTCATAAACAAACCCGGACAAGATAACGCCCAGCTGATCATCCGTCAGGTCGTGATGCGTCAACGTAATGTTGCCCGTGTTCGTCACGGTGTAGCAATAGTAGACGGTGTCGCCCGCGTTTACCTGCAGGCTATCAGTCGTCGCACAGGCGTTCGGGTCCGTGCCCACCGTCTTGGCCAGTTCAATGGCGGGGAGCGGGCAGAAGACAGCCACATCCGTTGAGGTCGTCATAACCATATCGCCCGGATTATCGGTGACATGCTCTACCACGTTGGTCTGCGTGGTATTGCACGCCAGGTCGTTGGCCGTTGCCTGATAGGTGATGGTCACCGGGTCGGTCGAAGCTTGCACCCAATCGTAGCAAACAGCGCTGCCGCTGGTCACCGCGATGTCGTCATAGTAGACTTGCTCCCCATCAGTTCCATCAGGGCTCTCCACACCGATAGTGCCGGAAGTCAGATCGGCGTTATTGAGATTCTTATAGGCCATGATTACTTCCGGCCGGCCTGCGCTGGCCGCGAAGTAAATGACGAATTCAAAGTCAATCCCGTCTGTGCCGCCGCCGGGCCAGTCCTGAACATCGTCATACTCAATGAGTGAGGCCACCGGCACGCCGCCGCTGCTAAGCGTTGCCAGCGAGACGCCGTAATTCAGGCCCGCATTGTAGTTGACGACCCAGTCACGCCACCAAGTTGCCATCATGTTATCCGGATCGCCCGCCGTCGGAATCGGTTGATAGACCCACGGCGATGCGCCTGGTGTCGACGGTTCGAAGAAGGCGAATCCGTCATCGGTGAAGTGCAGGTGGTTCCCCTGATTGGCGCCAAAGAACTCATACGGGCCATTGGTCACGAAGAGGTCAAAGGTGTCGCCCGAAATCGTCGGGTTCGTCAGGATACCGAAGGCCTGCAGATTCACATAACCGTCGGGGTCGCCGTCCGAAGTAGCTAACGGCATCACACAGGAGGGATCCGATGCAGTGGTCGAGACCGCATAGTTGAACCCTGCCGTCGGCATGACGCCGGTCCACATGACGACATTACCGGCTTCGCTGACGGTTCCGGCCGTCGCCGAGGCTGAGCCAGGCACCAAGGTCATGCCTGCCGGCAGTGTGTCGGTAATCATGTAGGTGAGGTCTTCCGGTGTGATGTTCGGCTGCACCGTGATGGTGTAGGTGACCGTGTCGCCTACCATGGCTGTGGCGGTACTGGCCGTCTTGGTCACATCATCCATATCGCGGTAGAGGCGCACGGGGATGGTGCCGATGTTACCCGGATTGCCCGGATCAGTGCCTAGTGAGATAGCGCCATAGAAGACATCACCGGCCATCGCGCGGAGCATGGTGGTGATATCCCAATAGACTGTTACATCAAAGGGCGTGCCGCCGGGGACGCTCATGGGGCCTTCCACCCACATATTGCCGCTTGCCATCATCGGCACGACAGCCGTAGCCAGCGT
>JAYRVN010000335.1:0-9362 GCA_041918535.1 Chloroflexota bacterium | reverse complement strand
TGGACAGCGCCGCCTTCGAGGACACAGGGAGCGCGGTATCGGCCGAATCCCAATTCAGCCAGCACCCGGGCCGCCACCTGATCATCCTGTTGCCAATCGGCATAGCCCACGCCGCCCCAGGCGTTGAAGGGCCAGTCCACGCCGCGCACTTGCCCGTCGTCGTTGACGACGAAGGTGGGGCCGACATCGCGCATCCAGGCGTCGTTGGATTGCAAAGGGAGGAGGCGAATGGCAGGGGGGAGGAGTTGGCGGGCGGCGGGGAAAGATTCGGCCGAAACGCCCACCGTCACCGGCTCAAATGCAGCCAGCGTCGTCGCCAGCCTCGCCCAGGCGTGTTGCGCGGGCTGCGCCTGCTCCCGCCAGACATCCGGGCGCTGCGGCCACAACAGCCAGCAGCCGGCATGGTGCTCATACTCGCCCGGCATGCGGAAGCCGTCTGCTATCGGGGTCGTAGACAATAAAGCCGACATACAACGGGGGCGCCGTTAAGAGCCAATGGACTCCGGCTGCACCCCTGTAACCATCCTGCCTTCCGGTGAAGGTGTTCCTCATCGCGCCGCCAACGGCGCGGCGCGCTCCTCAAGCTGCCCTACAGCTTACACCACCTGAGGGGGAGTTGTCAACGGGGATGCGCTAAAAGGGTGCGGTCCAAGTTTTTGCGCAGAGAGGATGAGGAGGGAGTACAATAGCATCAAACATGTAGTAGGAGGTCAGGCAAGATGCCAAAGACATTTGACGCAGAGTGGTACAGGTTAGCGGAAGAAGTGTTCACCGGGCTGAAAGAGTGGCGTATCCAGCATCCCAAAGCGACCTTCAACGAAATAGAGCAAGTTTTAGACGAACGATTGAGCCAGGTGAGAACGCGGATGTTGCAGGACATGGCTCTGGCCAGCGCGGCGGCCAATATCCAGCAGGCGGCCGATGAGGACAAACCGGTGTGTCCACAATGCGACGAAGTCTTGCAAGCACGTGGGCGACACAAGAGAGAGTTGACCACCCACCAAAATCGCGTGGTGGAACTGGAACGGAGCTACGGGGTCTGCCCAGCCTGTGGGACAGGCTTTTTCCCCCCTGGATAGAGAGTTAGCCCTGTTGCCTGGCGTGCTGACACCAAGTTTACACCAGAGTGTGGTGCGGATGGGAACCTGGCTGCCGTTCGGGTATGCGGTAAGGGAGTTGAAGCACTTCACCGGCACGGATGTGTCGCGGGTGAGTGAGGAACGCCTGACTGAAGAGGCGGGGGCGGCTTATGTCCACATCCAGGATGAGGCTGTTCAGCAGTTGGAGCATGAGGCGCCAGAGCCACCGGTTAAACCAGACAAACTTCTCATGAGTGTAGACGGGGCCATGGTGTCGATTGTGGGCGGGAACTGGGTAGAGGTCAAGAGCCTGGTCGTGGGGGAGGTGCAGCCACCCCGCGGGCACAAAGGGGAACTCATCGTTGAGACCTGTAACCTCTCCTACTTTTCACGCCTGGCGGAGGCAGCTACCTTTGAACGCCTGGCTTTGGTGGAGACACACCGGCGTGGGGTAGAAAGCGCCCAGGCTGTCGGGTTCATCACCGATGGCTCAGAGTGGTGCCAGGGTTTTGCTGACTATCATCGACCGAATGCGGTGCGCATTCTTGACTTTCCGCACGCGGGTGAGCATCTCAACCAAGTCGGTCAGGCTGTTTTTGGCGAGGGTAAACCGGAGGCCAGCGCCTGGTTGAGCGACAGACTACATCAGCTCAAGCACACTGGCCCGGCAACAACCCTGGACAACGTGCGTCAGCTGGCAGCGGCTCGGCCGGAGTTGACCGATTTACCCAAGCACCTGGCCTATCTGGAGAAGCGCGAAGCCCAATTGCAGTACCCCGCATTTCGGGCGGCAGGTTGGCCGATTGGGGATGGGGCCGTTGAGAGCGGCAACAAGCTGGTCGTTGAGAAACGACTCAAAGGGAGCGGGATGCATTGGGCACCCCCACACATCAACCCGATGTTAGCCCTGCGTAACATTGCCTGCAATGACCGTTGGGAAGAAGCTTGGCCTCAGATAGCACAACGCCTTCAGCAACAAGTTGCCCAACGGCGTGCCCAAACGCGCCGCAGCCGCACGCCACGCGGTGCAGCCGTGCGCCAGCCTCCCACGCCCCCTGTCAATAATCAAGCCGCCGCCCCACCTCCGACGCCGCCTAATCCCAGCGTGTCTACAGCAGCGCTGCGACCGGTTGTATCTGTCCCGCCGCCCGCCAAAGCTCCCCATCGTCCGGCGGCCAATCACCCATGGCGGCGTACCGAAGTTCGGCGTACACGCCCCAAGTCAACTACCAGTTATGCCAGCGCAAAACCCTGAACCACACCCGCGCTAAAACGCTAAAAGGGGTGCGGTCCAGGTTTTTGCGCGGGTGATTTTAGGGCGTGTTGTAGGCTCCAAATAGGACGAAATAGGACGAATCAACGAATCAACTCAGTTACCGGGGCCTTGTTTTGCATAAAAACAACCTGGCAAGAACGCTCGTCACCGTAGCGACTGCCCAACCGAACCTCGGACGGCAGTTTTGAAGCCGCGTGAACATGCCAGGAGCCTGTCTGAAAGGTTCTTTCCAGGAGAGCAGAGGCTTCCAAAAAGGTGGGGGGCGACATAATAAGTGCTGTGCAAAAACTTGGACCGCACCCCTTGAACGGCGTGATGCAACCTTTCGGCCGAAAATGCGTAATGAGTGGTGAAGATTGACACAATGAGTTTGGAGAATCAACTATGACCACCAAAAGAATTGCCCGCTCAACCCACGATCGCATGATCGCCGGCGTAGCAGGGGGCATTGCAGAATATCTCAACATCGATCCTACCCTGGTTCGGCTGGTCTTTGTCTTGACCATGCTGCCGGGCGGCGTTCCCGGCCTGATCATCTACCTTATTCTGGCTATCATTATGCCGAACGGAGACATTTCCGCTTCCAAGCTGTAACCCCGGCGGCGCGACCGACACGCCCCAGGCACTCAACTCACCAGAAACAGACTTTGTCTTAACCACTTTACGGAGGATTGATTTATGGCCGGTAAACGTTTAACCCGTTCTAAGGAGCGCGTCTTTCTTGGCGTCTGTGGTGGTATTGCCAACTACCTGAACATTGATCCCACGATTGTGCGCGTTCTCTATGTGCTGCTCTCGCTCGGAAGCTTCGGCACTGGCTTGCTGATTTACATTCTGCTCGCCATCATCCTGCCCGAAGACACGTATGTGGGCACAGCGGAAGAGTTTAATCCCGAAGAAGAGATCAAAGTTAACCCATAACCGGTGCCGCGTCAGACACGAACGTCGGCGCCGGTGTCGGCCGGCTTGGTCACTCCTGACTCGTCGGCGTAGCCGGCTCGATCGGGTTGGCAGGCAGGCGGTTGTCCCCCCACCCGGGACGACCGTCTGCTTTTTTGTGCGCCGCTATCGACAGATCGAGTATAATCCCTCTACGCGCAACAACACTCAGGCTTGCGCCGGATTCGGTTTGGGCGCGGGGATTGAACACGGCTCATGAACATCGCGCTGGTTCACGATTGGTTGAATCAACAGGGAGGCGCTGAGGATGTCTTGGAAGCGCTGGTGCAGCTCTATCCACAATCCCCCCTCTACACATCGCTCTACTGGCGGGAAGGCATGCCCGCTCACTGGCGCAGTTGGGACATCCGTACCAGTTTCATAGACCGATTGCCCTGGGCGCATAAGAAGCAACAGCTATATTTCCCCCTGTATCCGGTTGCATTTGAGAGCTTTGATTTTCGTCAATATGATGTGGTTATCAGTAACAAAAGCGGATTTTGTCACGGCATCATCACCGGGCCGGAAACCCTGCACATTTGCTATTGCCTCACCCCCACGCGCTATGTCTGGCGCTATCCGCAATATGCCGAGCAGGAGAATCTGGGCCGATTGACGCGGCTGGGGCTAACACCGTTTCTCACCTGGCTGCGTGTTTGGGATCGGCTGGCCGCCGACCGGGTTGACCATTTCATTGCCATTTCGCAGGAAATTCGTCGGCGAATCAGCAAAGTTTATCACCGCGAATCAACTATCATTTACCCACCAGTGCAGACGGAGATGTTTGAGCCTGCGTCCACGGTGGCAGATTATTATTTGTTTGTCGGCCGATTAGTGCCTTATCGCCGCCTCGATATTTTGGTAGAGGCGTTCAACCGACTGGATCGCCCTTTGCTGATCGTCGGCAGTGGCCGGGATCGAGAGCGCCTGGAACGGCTGGCTCGGCCGAATGTGCAGTTCCTGGGCTATGTGCCGGAGGCTGACTTGCCTGATCTTTTTCGCCGCTGCCGGGCCTTTATGTTTCCGGGCGAAGAGGATTTCGGCATTGCCCCCGTGCAGGCCATGGCGGCCGGCCGGCCGGTGATTGCCTATGCTGCCGGCGGCGCATTAGAAACGGTGGTGGATGGCGCCGGCGTGCTCTTTGCTGAACAGTCGGTCGCTGCTATCATCCAGTCCGTGGAGTCGTTCGATGCAACGCGTGTCAGCCCGGCCTTTATCCGCCGACACGCCGAGCAATTTGATGTGACTGTGTTCAAGCAGAAAATCCAGCAGTTTGTGGCCGAAAAACGCGGCGACCAGGCGCGGTCAACGCGTGGATGACCTTAACCGCGGCCTTCGCGGGATAGTGGTTGATGATTGATTAGGAAATGAGTATGGAATTGCGCGCTTATGGGCGGCTTTTCAAACGACGCTGGCCGTTCGTGGTGATCCCGGCGCTGGTGGTGCTGGCGGTGGGATTGGCGACGTATACGCCGCCCGGATTGTTTTATACTGTGGGTGTGCGTTTCCTGGTGGGTCAGGCCCCATCGGCCGCGGCCGATCTGGAGGATGAAGAGCGCCTGGCGAACTGGCAGACGTCGGAATATGTCGTCAATGGTATAACGGATTGGGTGAACGGTACATATTTTTCACAGCGCGTCAGCGACAGGTTGAAGGAGCAAGGGTTGGATGTGCCACACCTGGCGATTTTTGGCGGATTGCGGGCGGATAATACGCGCAGTATGTTGCAGTTGTCGTTGAACTACCCCGATCGGGACACGCTGGAGGCGATAGTGCGGGCGGCGACGACGGTGTTGTTGGCGCAGAATGCTGAGGGGATTCCACAATTGGGTGGAATTTCGGCCGAAATTATTCCCCTCGACGAACCCATCATCAACGCCATCCCGGCTCCCATCACCAACCGCCTCGACCTGCCCATTCGCCTGGTCGTCGCCCTGGCAGCCGGCCTCGGCCTGGCCCTCCTCGTAGATTATCTGGATCACACGGTCCGCGACCGCCGCGAACTGGAAGCCCTCCACTTGCCGGTGTTAGGTGAGATTCCCAAGAAGTAGAGAAACAGTATGGAATTAGGCGACTACACGCGCATCATTCGCCGTCGCGGCTGGCTCATCATCCTACTGGCGGTCCTCACCGCCGGCGCCGCCTTCGGCTTCAGCCGTATGCAAGACACCGTCTATAAGTCCGCTCTCAAGTTGTTGGTGCGCCCGTCCCGCACGGACTTCGGTCAAGCGCAGGCCGCCAAGACATTACTCAGAGGCTATGTCGCCTGGCTAGACAGCAGTTATCAGGCCGCCGCCGTGATTGACCGGCTGCAACTGGATATGGAGCCGCAAGCGCTCAAAGGCGATGTGACTATTGCCTCCGACGATTCCAGCTACATCATCCGGATTGATGTCAAAAACGGCGACCCCAATATCGCCAATGACATCGCCCGCGAATGGGGCGATCGTCTGATTCAGGAGACCATCCGTAACAACGCCACCCAACGCAAAGAAGATCGCGTCGAAGTTGTGCGCATTGATGATCCTGTCGCCGCGCTGTATAGCCCCAAGACCAGCATTAACACCGCCGCCGGCCTTGTGCTGGGCACATTATTAGGCGTCATCGTTGTTTTTTTGCTCGAATGGTTGGATTCGGGCATTCTCCGCCGCGCCGAAGACGTAGAGCGCTACCTGAATGTGCCGGTAATCGGTTCAATCCCCGGCTAACGTAACCCAAACCCGCCGACTTTTTCAGACGAATTTCTCCATCGGATATGCTTATGACGTTAATCACCCTGTCCGACCCGCGTTCGCCGATGAGCGAAGCTTATCGCACCTTACGCACAAACCTGTCCTTCTACAGTCTGGATGACCCGTTGCGGACGCTGGTAGTGACTTCCCCCGCGCCCGATGAGGGCAAAAGCGCTGTGGCCGCCAATCTGGCGGTGACGCTGGCCCAGGCCGGCAACCGCACGGTGCTGGTAGATTGCGACCTGCGCAAACCGGTGGTGCATGAATTGTTCGGCGTCAGCAATCAACGCGGGTTCACCGAGATGGTATTGGACGAAAAAAGTGATCCTCCCCTACAAATGACCTCCGTGGAGAATCTATGGGTGCTAACCAGCGGTGTGAAACCGCCCAACCCGGCGGATTTGCTCGGTTCGCGCCACGTTGACCGTATCATTGAGCGCTTGAAAGCGGTCGCCGACATCATCCTTTTCGATGCGCCGCCGGTGATCGCGGTGACGGATGCCGTCGTGCTGGGGGCTAAGGTGGATGGCGTCTTGCTGGTGGTACAGGCGGGCAAGACACGGCGCGAGCACGCCGAGCGCGCCAAGCACATACTTGAACAGGCCCGTGTCCGGATTGTGGGGGTCACGCTGACAAACGCGCCTAAGGACAATAGCCTGGGGGGATATTACGGGTGATGAGAGGGGGCAGCGCGCGCCAAGCCTTCGCCAGCCACAAATTTGTATCTCTCGCAGGTTTTTCAAATTGAGGTAATGTATGAAAGCTCTGATTCTAAGCGGTGGGACGGGTTCACGACTTTATCCGCTGACCTATACGAATGCGAAACAATTGATTCCGGTGGCGAACAAGCCGGTTTTGTTCCGAGTGATCGAGTCCATCCGGGGGGCGGGCATCCAGGACATGGGCATTGTGGTCGGCGTGGACAACAACGCCCGGCAGATTCAACAAGCGGTTGGCGACGGTCGGCGCTGGGATGCGCGTATTACCTTTATCCCGCAGCCGGAACCGTTGGGGCTGGCGCATGCGGTGCGCATCGCCGAGGCATTTTTGGCGGACGAGCCGTTTGTGATGTTTCTGGGCGATAACGTGATCCAGGGTGGGATTCGCGAGCTGGTGCAGCAGTTTGAGCACAGTTCGTGGAACAGCCAGATTGTGCTGACGCGTATCGAGAATCCGCAACAATACGGCGTGGCGGATATTGGGCCGGATGGACAAATTCGCCGACTGGTCGAAAAACCCAAGGAGCCGCCGAGTGATCTGGCGCTGGTGGGTATTTATATGTTTGACCAGCATATTCACGAGGCTACACATGCCATCACGCCCTCATGGCGCGGTGAATTGGAGATCACGGATGCCATCCAATGGCTGATCGATCATGGGTATGCGGTGCATCCTTATGTGCATACGGGTTGGTGGATTGATACGGGGCGTCCAGGGGATATGCTGGAAGCCAACGATATGGTTCTGGAAGAGTTGGAGCATACGGTGGAAGGGTTTGTGGATCGTGACAGCACCATTGACCGCCGGGTGACGATTGAACGCGGGGCCGAAGTAATTAATAGTGTCATCCGCGGGCCGGCTATCATCGGCGAACAGTCGCGTATCATAAACAGCTATATTGGGCCGTTTACCAGTATTTACCATCATGTGGTCGTGGAGAATAGCGAGATTGAGCATTCGGTGGTGCTGGAGAATAGCGCAATCCGAGATATAGGGGCGCGGATACAGGACAGTTTAATCGGCCGAAATGTCACCATCACCCGTTCCCCCATCAAACCCACCGCCCACAAATTCACGCTGGGCGACAACAGCCAGCTCGGCATTCTCTAACCGGCTATGCGCGCCCTGGTGCAACGGGTCAGTCACGCACAAGTCACCGTCCAGGGCCAGGTAGTGGGGGCGATTGGGCGGGGCTTCGTCGTCTTGCTGGGCGTCACTCACAGCGACCGCCCGGCTGAAGCCGCCTGGCTGGCGCAAAAGATTTACGGCTTACGCCTGTTCGAAGATGAAGACGGCAAAATGAACCGGGCTTTATCGGATGTGGGTGGCACTGTTCTGGTCGTTTCCCAATTCACCCTCTATGGCGACATCGCCAAAGGCCGCCGACCTTCTTTCATTGACGCCGCCCGTCCGGAACAGGCCGAGCCGCTGTGTGACTATTTCGTAGCGCAATTGCGGCAATGGGGTCTCACCGTTGCCACCGGGGTCTTTGGCGCAGTCATGCAAGTTGACATCCATAATGACGGCCCGGTGACGCTCATGCTGGAACGCGAGGGAACGGATGCGACGGCTTGATTTGCGGCGTGGGTTATGGGGGGTGTGCCTGTTAGGGTTAGTCGGCTGCGGGCGCGGGGCCGGCTTAACGCCGACCGTCGCCCTGACGCCCGCACAGCCCACACCCGCGCCGTCGGCGACATTCACGCCATGGCCCACATTGGTCAGCCCACCGACGCCGACCCCCTTGCCGGCGGCCACACCGTTGCCGACGCCCGGTCCAATGAATGCGTCCGTATCCGCCAAGCCCAAAGGGGGAGAGTCTTGCCAGGATTACCCATGTTTTGATGATGTGGCTGGTTGGGAGGCGCGTATACAGGTTCCGCCCGGTTTCAGCGCGCGTTATTTCGCCCACGTGCCCGGCCAACCCAACAGCCTGACGTTTGGCCCGGATGGTCTTTTGTATGTGGCGACTATGTTGGGCGCGATTTATACGGTTGACCCGGCGGGACAAGTGACAACTTTCTATACGGGGTTAAATGTGCCGGTGGGGACCGCCTTTCAGCCGGGCACAACGCGGCTATACGTGTCGGATCGCGCCGGACCGACAGAGGGGGAGGTGTCGGTTATTGACACGGTCACCCAATCGCGCCGCGTTATTTTGCGGGGCGTGCCCTGTTGTTATGCCGGGATGCACGCAGCGAACGGTCTGGCGTTTGGTCCTGACGGCTATTTGTATGTAGCGGTTGGCGCGCGCGCGGATCACGGGGAAGTGCTCAATACGGATGTGCAAGACGTCTTGCACCCGTGGGAAGCCTCTATTTTGCGCGTCAGCCCGGATGGGCGCCAGGTGGAGAATTATGCGCGCGGCCTGCGCAATGCTTATGACATTGCTTGGGATGCGCAGGGGCGCTTGTTTGCCACGAACAATGGGCCGGATTTTGGCCCGCCGGATACGTTTTATCTGGTGCAGCCGGGGGGCGAGCACGGGTATCCCTGGTATGAATGCGCCGACTGTTTTGGGCCGCCGCCGCCGGAGGTGACGCTTGTGCCGCCGGCGCATGAATTTATTCCCCACAGCGCGCCGGTGGGGGTGACCGTTTATTTGGCGGAGCAATTCCC
>JAYRVN010000334.1:0-9400 GCA_041918535.1 Chloroflexota bacterium | reverse complement strand
AATCCGCAATCCGATGACAGATATCCCTGGGTTAGATGACCTGACCGGCTATGACACCGTGATATGGTCATCGCCCGATTACGCGCCGGGCGTGGTGGGGGCAGGCGTGGTCATCTCCAATTACCTGGGAGCGGGAGGAAACTTGCTCATCAGCGGGCAGGATGTGGGGCATTACGATGGCGTGGGGTTGGGAACGCAACGCTGGTGGTATCGCCTGTTACAGGCGATGTATGCGGGGGAGACCTCGGCGCTAACGGTGACGGGTTCGGCCGAATCTCCCTTCACCGGCCTGGCGCTCACCCTGAACGGCGGCAGCAGCGCCAATAACCAGACCTCCCCCGACTATGTCCACCCGGCGTCCGGCTCGCTCACGCGCCCCATCTTCACCTACGACACCGGCCAGACCGGCGCTCTGGCGGCCGGGCAGTGCGCCCCCTATCGCATCGTCTATCTCGGTTTCGGTCTGGAAGGCGTAGCAAACGCCGCCGATCGGCGCGACCTGGTCTCGCGCAGTCTGGATTACTTCGCCAGTCCGCGTGTGCCGGTGGGCGCGCAATTCACCTCGCCGCCGATTCAACGCTTCGCCCCGCCCGGCAGCGTCCTGACCTACTCTTTGAGCCTACGCAACCTGAGCGAACTGGTCACGGACACGCTGACGCTCGATGTATCCGGCGGCGCGTGGGACTATCAATTCCTCACGCCAACCTTGACCCTCGGCCCTTGCGCCCGCGGCAGCACACTCATCACCGTCAGCGTGCCGTCCGGCCTGTCGCCGGGCTCGCAAGAACAGGTGACAGTCACAGCCACATCGGCCGCCGATCCGGCCTTTTCCGCCACGCTTCGCCTGCAACACCAGACGCCCAACCACATCCTGCTAGTGGCCGACCACCGCTGGTACGATCCGTCGCCGGTGTATCGCGGTCTGCTGGATGAATTGGGACTGACTTATGACTTCTGGGAGATCGGGCCGCATGGCGAGGTGCTGGGCAGCCCCAGCGCGGAGATGCTGGACTGGTATGATATGGTGCTGTGGTACACGGGTTATGATTGGTTTGCGCCCATTGTTTCGGCCGAACGCGACGCCCTCACCACCTACCTGACCCACGGGGGGCGTCTCTTCCTGACCAGTCAGGATTACCTGTATTATCATCAGTCAGACGCCCTCACGCGGGATTACTTGGGCGTTATCGGCTACCACGAATCCGTCACCCCCACCCGTATCTTCTTCGTGGAAGACGCCGATTTGCCTGGAACCCTGTCCGTCACAGCCAAACTCACTTACGGCCTCTATCAAAACTTCAGCGACGGGCTGATCCCCGCCCCGACGGCCGAGGTCGCTCTCTGGCATAACGCCGGACTGCCCGGCGCGGTAGCCAATCACAGCCGGAATTGGCGCAGCCTGTTTTGGGGCTTGCCCTTTGAGACAGTCGCCCCGGCGATCAGGCTCGACGCCATGCAAGCCATTATAGGTTGGCTGGGGGATTTGGGCGATTCCACCTTTGTCGCAGATCGCCGCGTTCTGCCAGTGGGCGCGACGACCTGGCATACCTACACGCTGAACGTGCGCCATCTGGCGGACGCCCCCACCGACACCGTCAGCCTGACCATCACACTGCCGCCCCAACTGCGCGTGGATAGCCACGCGCTGCCGCCGCCGGCAACCTACGTGGCCACCAATCACCAAATCCGCTGGTCGGGCAGCCTGGGCGGCGGAGAAACGTTTGCCTTGCGCTATCGTGGGCAGGCGGCGGAGGCGCCGCCCGGCAGTCGCCTGATCAGCCGCGCCAGCTTGTTCTACGCGCGCCATCGCCTAACCTATGACCGATCTGTCAGCGTGTGGGTGGGCGCGCCTGACCTGAGCGCCGCTGTTCTAAGCGTGACGCCGACCGTTGCCCGGCCGAACAGCCGGCTGACATTAACCTTGCAACTGCCGAATGCGGCCGGTCTGACGCCAGTGACCGGCGTGAGCGCCACCATTTACTTGCCGCCGGAGGCCCACCCGTTGACCGACACCTTGTTCAGTCGTTCCGGCGCGGCTGTGCTGACAGGCACACGCATCCTCTGGCAAGGGGAGCTGGCTCCCGGCGAGACGACGGCTATCAGCCTTAACCTGACAGTCACGCGGGCTTTGGCGGCGACGCGCCTGCCTTTCCTGGCAGTTATCGCGGATGGACAAACCGAATGGTTGGCGCGCCCGGTAATTATGCCGTTGGAGCTCTTTCATTACTTTTTTCCTCTTGTCAGGCAGCGCTGAGTAAGGGACAATGCGGGGAATGCAACAGGTTGTCCGGCAAGCGTGGTGGATGTTTTTCGGCCGATATCGTCTCCTGGCAGTTTTTACTCTGGCTTTCCTCTCACGGCTGCTGGCAGTAGCGCTGTTGCATTGGCTGAACGACCCCAGCATTCAGCAAGGCTTCTTCTCCAGCGCCGGCGCGGAATTTAGCTACATGGCCGCCGGTCTGGTATCGGGTCGGGGCCTAACGTTGTTATACGTGCATGGGCAATATGTGCCGTCCGCCTATCAGCCGCCTTTGTACGCCTGGTTGTTGGCGACGCTTTTTGCCACGTTGGGGCACGGGCAACTGGCGTATGTAGCCTTGCAGACGGTGCAGTGCTTGCTGGGGGCATGGGGGAGCGTGGGGGTGTATTGGGTGGGAAGGGAGATATTTTCGGCCGAAACCGCCACCTTAGCCGCTTTCCTGTCCGCCATCTACCCCCCTCTTGTCTACGTGCCCGCCGAAGTCCACCCCCTGGGTTTGACCATCCTGGTCACCCTCGGTTTTGTGCTGGCGGCATTGCGGCTGCGACGACAACCAACGCCGGGCCTCGCCATCGCCCTGGGCTGCGCCGGCGGGGTGCTTGTCCTGCTGCGCTCTGAAGCCGTCTTACTCATCCCACTGACGCTCATCTGGAGCGCCTGGGGCCGCCGGCGCGCTAACTGGCGTTACTACGCGCTGGCCGGGCTGTTGGCGGCGATGTTTCTTTGTCCCTGGCTCATTCGCAATCGCCTGGTGTTAGGGCGCTGGGTGCTCACTACCACCACCGGTTACAACTTGTGGCGGGGTCAAGGGGTTTTAGCCACCGGCTCGGCGCGAGATTTACAGGGCGTCGCCGTTGGCACGACCCCGGAACTGGAGCGGCAACTCAACGCGCTCCCCTGGTCGGCCGATTACGAACTCAAAAGCGACGCCATTTTACAAGCCGCCGCCTGGGACTACATTCAGGCGCATCCCTGGAACTGGTTGCGTCTGACGCCGGCCAAGCTCTTCTTTTTTTGGGGCGTAGACCTGACACACCCGCGCGCGCGGAACATCTTGTATTGGGGTCCCAGCCTTCTGGCGGTCGGCCTGGCCGGGATTGGTTGGCGGGCTGCCCGTCGCCGCCCGCTCACCGATGTCTTGCTCATCTGGCCGGGCGTGTACACCGGATTGACCCTGCTCTTTTTCGCCCTGCCCCGCTATCGGCTTTACGCCGAGCCGTTTGTACTGTTGCTGGCAGCTTACGGCCTGACTCGCCTGTGGGAACGCCGTTGGGCCTCACCCCGTCAGGCGTTGTAAGGCCAGGCCGGCGAGGAGCGTCAGGGACATGCTAACCAGTATCCGGGTGACTGTCAGGCGTTGGACCTCAAGAGGTCTGGCGGCGCTGTGTTCGATCAGCAGACGCGGCAACACCACTAGGGGCATGAGCAGCGCATAGCCTTGCCAGACAGAGGTCAGCATCAATCCCCGCTCCAAAATGCCCACAAATTTGCCCTGAGCAGCTTCGGCGAAGTTGGGTTCAGAGCCTTGCGCCAATCCGTAGCTGAGGAATTCGATCAAAACCCAGGCCGGCAGGCTGATAAAGAGATAGGCGAGAATCGTCAAGCCTAAGGCGTGATGTTGTAGCCAGCTTAACCATTCGGCCGAAAATAAGCTCAAGGGCATCACGCCGGAGCGAAAAAGAGCCAGGGCCATGATAGCGCCATGCGCCGTTTGATCCAGACAGAAGGCGCCGAGCGAGAAAAGCCCCCGGCGCGGCAAGCGGCGCTGCAAATAAAACTGGGCCATATCAATCCCCAGATGGGCGAAGCCGATGAACAACGCCCACGGCCACCAACGACTATCCACCCAATTGGCTAGAATCAAGGTAACGAGAGTGACAATCAGGCTGTGGACGGCCACGCCGCGCACGTCGCGCCTTTTCCAGGCGGCCAGACTGTCCCATTGGAACAAATAATCCCCGGCGAGATGAGCGAAGATCATGGCAAAAATCATATGCGGCTCCTACCCATACATCCATACGGCGCTATCCGATAAAGATAGTTACAGAATAGCAGGATTCGGCCGAAATCAGTGTGGCGCAGTTAACACTTGGATCGGGAATTTGAGTACAATGAGTCGTCATGAGCATTGAGAGCGGTCAAATCAGCGGCTCCGTCGAACGCGTCACCTACTATAACCCGGAAAACGGCTACACAGTCTTGCGGCTCAAGGTAGACGCGCGGGGAATGCTGCCCTATCAATACGCTTCGGCCGATCAATTGGCAACCGTGGTCGGCAATTTGCCCGAAGTCAACCCCGGCGAATGGCTCAAACTCACCGGCGAATGGCAACGCCACCCCAAACACGGCTGGCAATTCACGGCTCAACAATGTGACCAAGCCCTGCCGGCTACGACCGAAGGCATCAAGCGCTATCTGGGTTCTGGTCTGGTGCGCGGGGTGGGTAAAGTCATGGCCGAGCGCATTGTCAACAAATTCGGCGAGCACACCCTGGATGTCATCGAAACAGAACCGCAACGCCTGCGGCTGGTGTTGGGGATCGGTCAGAGGCGGGTTGAGGGCATTGTCAAGGCCTGGGCTGAACAGCGCGCCATCAAAGATGTCATGCTTTTCCTGCAAGCTCACGGCATCTCCACCAGCCTGGCGATTAAAATTTACAAACGCTATGGCGATGCCGCGCTGGCGGTCGTGCGAGAAACCCCGTATAAACTGGTAGAAGATGTCACGGGGATCGGCTTCAAAACGGCCGACAAAATCGCCCAAGCGCTCGGCCTGGCGCATGACGATCCGGCGCGCATCGAGGCCGGCATCGCCTACACGCTCAACCGCCTGGCTGAAGAAGGGCATGTCTATGTGCCCCAGGATGAATTAGAGCCGGAAGCGTCGGAGATATTGGGCGTATCACTGGCGCAAGTTACCCAGGTGATGGACAGTCTGGAGTCTAGCGCCCTGATCAAGCGGGAGAAGATTACCTATACGCTGGACGAACAGTCAGCCACGCCGACGGTGCGGGAGGAACAGGCGGTTTATCTGACGCCTTTTTACTATTCGGAGATCGGGGTGACTAACCGGCTGCAACGCCTGGTAGGACATCCGACAAGCCGGATTAAGAACGCTTTTCGCGATTCGCGTACCTTGACGGCGGTCTTGGACCTGGCCGAGAAAACGGGCGAGGTAAAGCTCGCGTCCCAACAGCGCCAGGCGGTGCTAACGGCGCTGCAAAGCAAGGTGACTGTTCTCACCGGCGGGCCGGGCACGGGCAAAACCACGACGTTGCGCACCTTGTTGAATGCGCTGGATCGCGCCGGGCGGAGTTATGCGCTGGCTTCCCCCACGGGGCGCGCGGCCAAGCGTCTGGCGGAGGCGACGGGACGGCCGGCCAAGACGATTCATCGCTTGTTGGAGTTTCAGCCAGGGACGGGATTCGGCCGAAACGAGAACAATCCCCTCGACGCCGATTTCATCGTGGTGGACGAAGCCTCCATGCTCGATCTGGTACTCACCAATCAACTGCTCAAAGCCATAGATTTAGCCAGCCACCTATTGCTGGTCGGCGACACCGACCAGTTGCCCTCCGTCGGCGCCGGGGATGTTCTGCGCGACGTCATCGAATCCGGCGTGGCGGCAGTCGTGCGGCTAGAAGTGGTCTTCCGCCAGGCGGCCGATTCCCTTATCATTCTCAACGCCCACCGCATCAATCAGGGCCTCATGCCCCAAACGCGCCCCGACGCTCAGGATTTCTTCATCTTTGTCAAAGAAGACCCGGAAGAAGTGCCAGGGCTGATCGTTGACATTGTGCAAAACCGCGCGCCGCGTAAATTCGGCCTGGATCCGCTTAATGACATTCAAGTGCTGGCGCCGATGTATCAAGGCCCGGCCGGCGTTTTGAATCTCAACACGGTACTCCAGCAAGCGCTCAATCCGCCGCGTAACCAGGCGGCCGAGCGTCGGCTAGGGGGCCGATTATTCCGGGTGGGCGACCGGGTGATGCAAACGGTTAATAATTATGACAAGAATGTTTACAATGGGGATATCGGCCGAATCACCCACCTAGACCCCATCCAACAACTCCTCACTCTCAACATAGACGGCGCGCCCGTCGTGTATGACTTTTTGGAAGCGGACGAACTGGTTCACGCCTTCGCCATCAGCGTCCACAAAGCCCAGGGCGCCGAATACCCCTGTGTGGTCATACCGGTTCTCACCCAACACTACCTCATGCTCCAGCGCAACCTGCTCTACACCGCCGTCACCCGCGCCCGCAAACTCGTCATCCTCGTCGGCACGCGGCAGGCCATTTATCTTGCCGTCAAAAACAATCGCGTGGCCCAACGCTATAGCGCCTTAAATTGGCGGCTAAGCCGGCCCCATTGATATAATAAGTCGGTTCTGCAGACTTTTAACGAGTTCTCACCCAATCACCCGCATGGAAGTCCTTTTCGGCGTTGCCAAAATCGAAAAATATGCCGTTAGCCAAAGCGGCGATACGCTTGAAATCGTCGAGCGCCCGCTAGGCGGCCTTTCGATGGTCCTGGTTGATGGGCAGCGCAGCGGCCATTCCGCCAAGCGCATCAGCAACATCGTGGCGCGCAAGGCCATCCAGCTTTTGGCTGAAGGAGTGCGCGATGGCGCAGTGGCGCGCGCCGCCCACGATTACCTGTACACCTTCCGCGAAGGCAAAGTCACGGCTACCTTGAATATCATTTCCATTGATTCGGTTTCCAAAACCCTGGTCGTCTCGCGCAACAACGATGCGCCTGTCATCGTTCACACCCCGCAGCGCGGCCTCTTCTTACTGGATGAGCCTTCCCAGGCCATCGGCGTTCGCCGCCACACCAAGCCTGTCATCACGGAAATCCCTATCGAGCTTGGCCCGCTGGTTATCGCTTTCACCGACGGCTTAATCCACGCCGGAAGCTGGCATGGCGGCAACCATTTTGACCCACTGGAAGCCACGCGCAGCCTGTTGGCTGACGGCATCTCGGACCCCCAGGCCATCGCCGACAGTCTGCTTTACCAGGCGGTCGCGCTGGATGATGGCCGGCCGCGCGACGACATCAGTGTGGTCGTGGTGTGTGTGCGCGCCAAGACGGGCGATAACGTGCGCCGCACAAGCGGACGTTTGTTGCTTTAGACCGCCCGTGAGCGAATGGACCAAGTCCATGTCTTCACAGACACAACTTCCCCGTCTCGCCGTGGTAGGCCCCTGTTCTGCCGGCAAGAGCCTGTTGGCCCAAACGTTGAAAGCCTACGGGTTTGAGGTCCGCCAACCGGCGCAAGAACATTCCTACGTGCCGGATATGTGGCGGCAAATGTCGCGGCCTGACATTCTCATTTACCTGGATGTAGACTATCCCACCCTGCGCCGGCGGCGACCCCACCATGACGGCGGCCCGCAACGCCTGGCCGAACAACACCACCGCCTGGCGCACGCCCGCGCGCATTGCCATTTCTACCTCGACACCAGTCTGCTCACGCCGGCTGAGGTGCAGGCGGCCGTCCTACTTTTTTTGGAGCCTTATCTGGTTGGGCTGCCCCCGACCTGAGGCGAACTCAGGCGCGCCAGGCCAGGATGACGGCGACAAGGAAAAGCGCCCCCCACGCCGGCCAGGGCATGTGGGCGGCGGCCAAAATAGCCCCGGCCAAGAGGCAGAAGCCGGCCAGGATCACCCCTTTCAAAGCGGTAACAGGGTCCGGTTCCGGGTTCTTGACCCGGCGCTGCCATAGTTGCACCGCTTCCGATAGCAGCAAGGGGCTGCGCACCAACACATCTATCAGTTCGGGCATCCCGCGCAGGGTCTCTTGCGCCAAGAGCACTGGATTGAATTGCCGCAGGAAGATGCGGCGGATGTGGGTGCGGGAGACTTCCGCCAGATTAAATTCGGGATCAATTAAGTTCCCCACACCTTCAAAAGTGACGAGGGCTTTGACCAACAGCAGAATTTCGGTGGGGAAGTAAACGCCGTATTGCGCGCCGAGACTCATGGATTCGAGGATCAATTGGGCCACGGAGAACTCTTTGAAATTGGGCGTGAGAATCCAACGTCGGCAGACATCCTCGACAGCGCGGCGAAAGCCTTCGGGATCGCTGCGTCGCCCCCCGTAGGTGAGGGCGGCCAGATGGCGGGCAGCCCCGGCGGCGTCGCCCATCACCAGGGCGTAGTTGTAGTAGAACATATTCTTGCGGACGGCATCATCTACCCGGCCTACCATGCCCAAGTCTATGAAGGCAGCCTTGCCTTCGCCAAGGATGACGAGATTGCCGGGATGCAGGTCGGCATGGAAGAAGCCGTGTTCATAGAACATGCGAACAATGGCGCTGATCCCCAGGTTCACCAGATAGCGGCGTTCATCCGGCGTCAGGTTGGCGGCGGTGACGGCGTCGGGCTTGCGCCCTTTGAGATATTCCATGCAAAGTACATCGCGTCCGCTGAAGGCGCGGTAGACTTTGGGGAAAACGGTGTCGGGGTCGTCCTTGAAGTTGGCGGCGAACATTTCGGCGTTACCGGCTTCAATGCGCATGTCCACTTCGCGGGTGGTGTAGTCACAGAATTCGTTGATGAGGCGTTGGGGTTGATAACGGCCGATAAGCGCCTGGAGTACGGTTCCAAACGCCCGCAACAGCCGCGTATCCCGCAGGATGGTCTCCCGGATGCCCGGCTTGACCACTTTGAGCACGACTTCTTCGCCGGTCAGCAGACGCGCCTGGTGGATTTGGGCAATCGAGGCGGAGCCAAGGGGCTTTTCATCCACCCAGGCGAAACAGGCGGAAATCGGCCGATTCAAGTCCGCTTCCACCAGTTCACAAAAGCGCGGAAACGACACCACCGGCAAGCGATCCAGCAAGTTCTTCAACTCATCGGTGATAGCTTTGGGCAACAAATCTTCGCGCAAGCTGAGAATCTGACCGAGCTTGATATACGTTGGGCCCAGCCGTTCCAGACGACGACGGAATTGCACCGGGAAGGCATCGCGAATGAGTTGTTTGTCCATGAAAGGCCAAACAAAGAGCAAAACCAGGCGCAAAAGGATAACTTTCAAACGCCACCCATGCCCATCGGCTTTGCGCGCGCGCGCCCAGGCAAAGCCGCCGCCCCACAGCAAGGCCGTCAATTGGGTTACGGTGATGAGGAAGCGTTT
>JAYRVN010000333.1:0-2413 GCA_041918535.1 Chloroflexota bacterium | reverse complement strand
TCACCAGCCATCCGGCGACCAACAACCCCGCATAAAACAATACGCCCATCACCGGCCCCAGAAACGGCTTGCCGGGGATGTTATAGCGCCAGGTCTGATCGCCCTCGACGGTGAAGAGCCGCAGCGCCCCGCGCATGTTGGCCCACAGGGGCGCAAAATTTCCGGCGAGCGCGGCATCGAGCGGGGCGTTCAGCTCGTCGATGCGTACTTCCACCTGGGGATTGTTCGCCAGATAGAGGAGCAGCGGCGCGGCCACGACCAGCGCAACGACCAGAGTGATGCCCAACCCGACCCACACCCGGCGTGCGTCCGGCCATCCGTTGCGATAAGCAGCCTGTCGCCCAAACTCGCCCCTGCGCCCGATGACGGTCAAATAAAGCGCCAGCGCCGGGAACGCCGGCCACATGACCCGCGCGGGGATGTAGGTGTAGATGGTGAGGCCGAGGAGGATGCCGGCGGCGATAAAGAGCAGGGGAGAAAGGGGGAAAGGGTGCTGGGGAGCGATCTTTCTCCCTTTCTCCCTTTCTCCCTTTCTCCCCTTCTCCCCTTCCAGCAGTCCCCACCAAAAGACCAACACCGCCAAGGAGAACAGCGCCGGCAGCGCGATCGAGCGCAGCGCCTGCCGCCCGGCCATGACCGGCCAGAAGCCGGCAGCCAGCCCCGCGGCCGTGAGCAGCGCCACCGGCATACCGAACGCCCGCCGTGCCCAGGCATAGACGGCGGCGATCATCAGCAGGCTGAAGTAGACCGACGTCATCCGCGCGGCCAGGATCGTCGGTCCTGTCCCGGCCATGAGCAGCGCCGTGGTGTAGTCATAGAGCGGCTCGCGGCCATAGCCGACGGTGAAATAGAGCGCGCGGGCGCCATTGACGATCTCCCAGGCGGTCAGGCCGTGGTCAGCCTCATCATGGGTCATACCAGGAGGTATGCCGGTCATACCGGGCGGCGCGGATGGCAGCGCCACCAATCGGAGCGCCGCGGCCGCCAGCAGGATGAGCAGAATCCAGCCGGTTTGACGGAGTTTGCGGATCGCCGGGTCAAATTCCCGCGCAGTTGGATCAAGGGTCATGCTAATGGGCGATCATAGCGGCGGGCGGAAAGAGCCGCAACTACGCGATATGGGCGATATCCCGCCGCAGCCAGGCCAATAAAAAACGCCACACGGACGAGCGTGTGGCGTTTGAATAGTCGAGAGGGTATTTCCGGGATCAAGCCAAAGCGTTCTTGGCGACGCCAACAACGGCCGCGAACGCCGCCTCGTCACGCACGGCCAGGTCGGCCAATGCTTTGCGATCCAGTCTGACCTCGGCCACCTTCAGACCGTGCATGAAGCGACTATAGGACAGCCCATGGATCCGCGTGGCCGCATTGATGCGCGTGATCCACAGACGGCGGAAATCACGCTTCTTGTTGCGGCGGTCGCGGTAGGCGTACCAATAGGACTTCATCATGGCCTCGTTGGCGCGGCGGAACAGCTTGGAACGGCTGCCCCACTGACCCTTGGTCATGTCGAGTATCTTCTTATGACGACGGCGGGTTACAAAACCACCTTTTACACGCATATCAATTCACCTCGCATTTCATGGTAGCCTGGACGCTCAACGCAGGGCGCGAGGCCAGGCAGCGATTTTTTCAAATCAACGATAAAACAATTAGCCCGGCGGATTGGCCTTGTACTTCTTCAGATACGGGGCCAGGCGCTTGATCCGGCGAATGTCGCCGGGCGCGGTGACCACGATCATTTCGGAGAACTGCTGCTTCGTGCGCTTCGATTTGCGCCGGCGCAAGTGGCTTTTACCGCCCTTGGTGCGGACGATCTTGCCGGTGCCGGTCACGCGGAAGCGCTTCGAGGCCGCCTTGTACGTCTTCAGTTTGTATTTCTTCGTTCCCTTTGGCATGATTTACATCCCTGTATTGCAAAATATGTCGCGGGCCGGGCGATCTCGTCCTCATCACCGGCATCCGCCGAAAAAAAAGCCCCGAAGGGCTTCTTCTATCCTTGGGTTGCTTCCGGCTCTTTGGGCGCGTCGGAGCCGGCCTGCCCCTTGGGGGGCGCGGCGCTCTCCGGCGAGAGGGTCAGCGTCATGCGCCAGCCTTCCAGCGTCGGTTGTTGTTCGACGATGGCGATATCGCTCAGATCATCAGCGATCTCTTGTAAGGCTTTCTGTCCGATCTCGGGGTAGGAAATCTCCCGGGATTTGAAGCGGACCATGAACTTGACTTTTTTGCCCTCTTCGAGCCATTTGCGCGCATTACGCACGCCAATATCCTTATGGTAATCACCCGTTCGAGGCGAGAGACGGATCGTCTTGACCTCGATCTTCTTTTGGTGCTTGCGGGCTTCGCGCTCTTTCTTGGTTTGTTCGTAGGCGAACTTGCCGAAATCGAGCACCCGGCACACGGGTGGGTTGGC
>JAYRVN010000332.1:0-2884 GCA_041918535.1 Chloroflexota bacterium | reverse complement strand
TCGCCTCGCGTCCCTTGACGTCCGGCAAGTCCACTACCACTTTGCGGTCAAAGCGGCCCGGTCGCAACAACGCGGGATCGAGCACATCCGGCCGGTTGGTGGCGGCGATGACAATGACGTTGGTTTCTTTGTCAAAGCCATCCATTTCCGTCAGGATTTGGTTGAGCGTCTGTTCGCGTTCATCGTGTCCGCCGCCCAGCCCGGCGCCGCGTTGGCGGCCCACTGCATCAATTTCGTCCACAAAGACGATAGAAGGCGCGGTCTCTTTGGCTTTGTTGAACAGGTCGCGCACGCGGCTGGCGCCCACGCCCACGAACATTTCCACGAATTCGGAACCGGAGATGTGATAAAAAGGCACACCGGCCTCGCCGGCGATCGCGCGCGCCAACAGGGTCTTGCCTGTGCCGGGCGGGCCGATCATGAGCAAGCCTTTGGGGATACGTGCGCCGACCTGGATAAAACGCTCCGGCTCTTTGAGAAATTGGACGACCTCCTGAACCTCTTCTTTGGCTTCTTCAACGCCGGCGACGTCGGCAAAGGTAACGGTCGGGCGATCGCTATCATTAATGTTACGGGCGCGGGATCGGCCGAATCCGAAGATCGAATTGCTGCCTGTCCCCTGCATCTGCCGAAAGCCCCGGCTGAAAATCCAAATGATCAGCAGGATTGGCCCCAAGGTGAGAACGACGTTGACAATCGCACTCTGGAGAGAGGTGTCCGGCTCACGGATGTTGCGCTCCCGCAAAATCTCCGGCGTGACGCCATATGCCCGAAGTTGCTCATAAAAAGATGAGTCCGGCGAACGCGCAGCCGTGGTCAGCAAAACCCCGGTTTGCGCATCGCTGACCTCAACCGTGTTGCCCTTAACGGTAACTTCCAGCTTATTGGTCACATCGTCAATGATCATGGCCGCCACTTCACCGATTGTACTCTCTTCGGCAGCGCGGCTCCGGCTCTGAATCCAGAGCTGGACCATCAACACTATGGCTAAAATCCCTAAGATCCATCCCCAAACGGGAATTTGTCGCGTGGGGGAAGGTTGTTCATCCATCAGCGCCGACTCCTGGTAAGCGGGCCGCCGACTCCGCCCCTTGGCGAGGCCGCGCAGACCTGTCACATATCTACCATGCTAAGATTTTAATAACTACTTACCCTCTCGATGGTTACGGCCGGTATTTTCACCGGGCCATGTCGGGGGTGGTTTGAATAGGTGCAAACTTTGATTAAATGATATAGCACAACCGTTTGTTTCTCGTTAAAGGGTCTAAATTATTCCTTACACACTTATTATTATTGGCGCCCGGATCAACATCACAGCCACGCCTGTGGCGGCGGCCGGTTTCTTCGTCATGTCGCGCCTCGCGCCAGGCGGCTCAACCGGTTGGCGGCAAGGCGTGATAAAGGGGCGAAAGAGCGCGCACCTGACGGTCAGCCTGATAGCTGCTGCGGACAAGCGGCCCGCTCTCAACCCACTTTAGACCCATTTCCAGGCCAATTCGGCGCAATTCCTCAAACGCCTCCGGTCGATAGAACTTTTCCACCGGCAGATGCTGTTGGCTGGGCTGCAAATATTGGCCGATCGTCAGGATATCCAGGCCACAAGCCACCAGATCGCGCATTACCGCCAGAATCTCTTCCCACTCTTCGCCCAGTCCCAACATGATGCCGCTTTTGGACAACACCAGAGGTTGCAACTTCTTGGCGTTGGTTAGCGTTTTAAGCGCCCACTCATACTTGTCCTGGGGCTGAACCCGGCGAAAGAGGCGCGGCACGGTTTCTACATTGTGGTTCAAGATTTCCGGCCGAGCATCCATGACGATCTTGAGGGCTGTCTCGCTGCCCTTGAAATCCGGGATGAGAACCTCAATGGAGCAACCCGGCTGCAACTCGCGGATACGCTGGATGCAGAGGGCGAAAATCGGCGCGCCGCCATCCCGACGCTCATCCCGATTCACCGAGGTAATCACCACATGGCTGAGATTCATCGCCCGCACTGCCTGGGCCACGCGCTCCGGCTCGGTCCAGTCTAGGGGAGCGGGACGGCCAGTTTTGATGTCGCAAAATCCGCAACTCCGGGTGCAAATATCTCCCATGATGAGGAAAGTGGCCGTGCCGCGTCCCCAGCATTCCCCGATATTGGGACAGTGGGCTTCTTCACACACGGTGTGCAGTTCTTTGGCCCGCATGAGACGTTTCAGCGCGTCATAGGTGTCGCCGCTGGGCGCGCGCACCTTGATCCATTCGGGGCGCCGACGTGAGACGGGCGGTTCGGCGACGGGTTGCACCTCGATCTGATTGGGGTCAATGAGTGGCATAGACTTACCCTGGTAAATGGCGGCGGGGGGCGATTGGGGGCAGACGGGACGGTCTTGTATGGATTACCGTCGGCGGAACGGCCTTGTGCGCCTCTACCTGAGATGGATTGTACGCAGGAATCCTGGCGGTTTCAACATGAAAATCATCAGAAAATACGGTTAGCGCCTGGGGGGCCAATGGTGTGCGGGCGAGCGTCGGCCCGGTCAAACTCAGTTTATGCGCCATACGGCGTATTGTAACACAAGGATGGAAGGGAGCGGGTCAGGCGACAAGCAATTCGGCCACGATGGCGCTGATGTTATCCAGACCACCATACTGGTTGGCGGCGTTGACGAGATTGACGGCGGCTTGCTCAACGGAGTCGGTTTCCAGGTAGGCGCACAATTCGGCCGAATCCCTTATCATTTCCCACAGCCCGTCGCTGCACAACAACAACCGATCGCCCGGCTGCAAGCGAAACGACCAAAAGTCTATCTCGACGCCGGGCAGTTGCCCCAACGAACGGGTGATAAGATGGCGCTGTGGGTGATCATACACGGCCGCCGACGTTAATTGCCCCGAGCGTACC
>JAYRVN010000331.1:0-6546 GCA_041918535.1 Chloroflexota bacterium | reverse complement strand
TGTTGCGAATTGTCGGCTGAAAACAAAGAACCCCAAGGGCGGGAATCCCGCCCTTGGGGTTTAGGGTCAAAGAGGGCGCGCCTCAATCCATTTCAGGCACGATGATGCCGTAGTTGCCATCGTGGCGACGGTAGAGGACACAAATCTTATCCTCATCCACCGAGTGGAAGACAAAGAAATCATGCCCCAGCAACTCCATCTGGTCAATCGCCTCTTCGGACGACATCGGTTGGATAGTAAAACGTTTGCGACGCATGATCGCGCCATCTTCCATTTCCATTATATCGTCAGGCTGTTCGGCGATGGGCAGGGGCTCGGCGATCAGTGTGTCTTCATCGGCCGATCCGCTCCGGCGGCTTTGAATGCGCTTGCCACGATAGCGTTTGATCTGACGGTAAATTTTGTCGACGACAGCATCGATTGCGGCAAACATGTCGCCATGGTGCTCCTCGGCGCGCAGAATCAGACCACGGCTATCACGCACTGTGATCTGAGCGATCTGCCTTTCGGCCGAATTGCGCGCTTTTTGTGAGGCCAGGTCTACACGCAACTCGGTCATCGTGGGCATATAGCGATCTAGCCGTCCGGTCTTCTTCTCCACATACTGTTGTAGTCTGGGGGTCAGTTCCACATTTTGGACGAAAATCGAGGCTTCCATCTTCAACTCCTAATTATGAAGTGCTTGCTCGCTTGAACTGGGTGCGCGCCAGGCAATAGGCCGACACACTCGTGGCGCCTGCGGCCAAGAGCGATTCGGCCGCTGCGTTAAGCGTCGCGCCGGTAGTACAGACATCATCCACCAACAAAACCCGCTGTCGGCGCACATGCGTCGAATCGGCCACAAAGGCTTGCTGCATATTCGTCAAACGCGCCAGACCATCCAAATCAGCCTGGGGGCGCGTATGGCGCTGGCGGATTAGCGCCAGGTGGTTCATGGGCAACTTCACGGCCGTGGCAAAGCGCCTAGCTAACAGTTCCGCCTGATTATACCCGCGTTCACGCTGGCGGTCAGCATGCAGCGGGATAGGCACGACAACATCGGCGGCCATCGCCCAACGCGGCCAGGCAGACACCATTAAGGCTCCGAGTGGGGCGGCCAGAGCGAAGCCTTGACGATACTTGAGGCCATGGATGGCGTTACGCAAGGGGCCGGTGAAATGGGCGGCAGCCCGAATGTGTTCGAGACAAAGGGGGTGACGCCGACAAGACCAACAGGGCCGGTTCGTTTCGGCCGATTCCAGGCCACACACCGCACAGATCGGTTCCGTGATCCAGACGACCTCGGCTAAACAATGGGAACAAAACCGCGCCCCCATGCGCCGACAACCGGCGCACGCCGGGGGGACAAAGAAATCTACTAACTGTGAGGCCAGTTGTCGAATACGAGAAGGTGGCGAGGTGTCTGCGGTGAAGTCGCGCATCGTTGAGGACCACCTATCTATAAACGCAGGCTAACTGCTGCTACTTGCATGATACAATGTCCCCCCACAATGTCAAGCCCGAATCGGCCGATCGGCCGAAATTCAATTTAGTTCAGCGGCGCGCCCTCACTGACTGGCGCGCATAGCCGCTGCCCGGAGGCTGAAACCGACATCCTTTGCCCCATCTGCAGGCAAACGTGGTTGGTCAGCGAGAGAAATAAGCCCGCAAGCTTTCAAAGAAAGCGCCGATCTCTGGGCCGAGCAAAACAAGAATGACAATAAGAACAATTGCGACTAAAACAAGGACCAGCGCCAATTCAATGAAACCTTCTCCTGCCTGGGGTGATATTTTTGACATAGACTCCTCTGGATAGCTGCCTGCTTGGGCGGATTATATCTTGCTCAAACCGTGTGTATAACAGTTTTCCAGAGGGGCGTCAAGTTTCGTTGCGTGCGTAAACGCGGCTCTTATTCAAGCCGGACCCAACCGTTACGCAAGGCCAGCACGGCAGCCTGGGTGCGATCCTCGACGGCTAGTTTGCGGAAGATAGTCGTCATGTGGTTTTTGACCGTTTGGTGACTGATATTTAGCCGATAGGCGATCTCTTTGTTGCTTTCGCCAATTGTGACGTGTTCCAGAATCTCCATTTCACGCGGGGAAAGCGAAGTGACTGGCTCTTCATTCGCGGAGGTCATGATATTGCCCTCCCCGGCTTTCTCTCTCAGCCACTTGAGCATGGCTTGTTCCGTCATGCGAGTCTCGCCGATAACGTAGTCGCCTTGCACGACTGCATAGATGGCGCGAATTAAGGTTTCGGGCGTGATATCTTTCGGACAATAGGCGGAGGCCCCAAATCGGATGGCATGGAGCGCCTGGCTGGCGTCATCGTAGCCGGTGATAGCGATGACTTTCGTGGTGTGGTTGTGGGTCTTAATCCGTCGTGTAACCTGCAAACCGTTCAGGGTGGGCAAGTTGATGTCCATCAGAATAACTTCAGGGTTCGTTGCGGCAGCCAATTCAATGGCAATTTCGCCATCGGCGGCTTCGCCTACCACACTCAGGTTTGGGTCTGTTTCCATAACATCGCGTAACCCCTGGCGAAACATCGGGTGGTCGTCAACGATGAGGATCCGAATAGGTGGCATAGTTGTGCGCCTTGATCATCTGATTAAGAAGGGCGTGATCGAGCCGATAGATAGGTGGTGTGGATTTTTAGTATAGCACGGAGTGATAGCGGGTTGGATGGTACTTGAGTCCTATTTCGGCCGAATCGCGTACACTGTAAACAAATCACCAAAATTCACCGGCACGGCCACCTCGCCCAAACCCACACGGCGGATTAAACGTTCGGCCAGTTGACCCAACGGCCGACTCAACCCCGCCAACCGCGTCGCCAAATAACCCAAACGCAAATAGCGCCCCTGCGCGCCCGACCACACAATTTCAAAACCCGCCTGACGCAGCATTTGGGCCAACGTGTGTGGGCTGAAATAGTAAATGTGCATACTCATCAGCCACGGCCAGCGTCGCCCCATCAGGCGCGCCATCCAGCTTTGCACATTCATGGTATGTACAGCCAGCAGGCCGCCCGGCTTCAACAAGGTCAACGCGCGCCCTAATTCGGCCGAAGGATCATCAAAATGCTCAACCACATCCCACATCGTGATCACATCAAACTGCCCGGCCTGTACCTCCGGCGTTGCCAGCGTCCCCTCATACACGCGCAACCCACGCGCCCGCGCTGCCTGCACCCCCCAGCGCGACGGCTCAACCCCATAGGCCTCCCAACCAGCCGCCTGGGCCACCTCAACAAACACCCCAATATACGCGCCCACATCCAGCAACGCCCGGCCGTCACCTGGCCCGGTGAACTTCTCCAGATGCTGCAAATGCCGGCGAAACGTCAACTCGCGACCGGCGCGCTCCGCCACATACAGCTCATCCTCAACCGAAGCATACGCATCCAACACCTCGGTTGGCGTCCAACGCGGGTTGGCATACACCAGCCCGCACTGGCGGCATTGCACGATTTGCGCATGATCGCCATACTCCGCGCTGGTACATTGAAAAATCGAGACCTCGGGTTGTCGGGCGCCATGATGCGTGCTGGCATAACGCACATCCCACGCCTCAGCCCCACACAAGTTGCAAGAAACGTAATTCATGAGCCAATCATCACCGTCGGTTGTTTCGGCGCCCCGCCTAACAGCCGACGCATAAACAAACGCAGCACCGTATACTGCGCTTTGAAAACCTCCTGCCGGGATATTTTTGTCTTTCCCAGGCGGCGATCTTCAAAAATGATGGGAACCTCGCCAATTTGCCAACCCCGTCGCTGGCACAAAAACAACATTTCCACCAAAAACGAATAACCGTTGGAGAAGATTTGATCCAGGGGAATGGATTCAAGCACCTCGCGCCGATACAAACGGAAACCCGCCGTCACATCGCGCGCGCTCAAACCCAGGGCTGCCCGCGCCACTAAGTTGGCCCCTCGGCTCAAGATCACGCGCTGCCAGGTCCAATAGCGATGTCCTCCTCCCGGCACATAGCGCGACCCAATCACCACATGCCGGGTTTGGCTAAGCGCCACCATGGCCGGAATGTAACGCGGATGATGGGAGAAATCGGCATCCATGGTCATGATCCGAGTTGCGCCCAGGTCTAACGCCCGGCGAAACCCCGCAATGTAGGCTGTGCCCAGTCCCATTTTGTGGGGGCGATGCACAGCGAAGACTCGCCCCGGATAGCGGGCCGCCCACTCATCCGCCAATTGTCCGGTCCCATCGGGGGAGTTGTCATCTACGACAACAACCCCCAACATAAGGGGCAAGTCCAGCAGTTGCGTCAGCAATTCTGCGAGATTATCGGCCTCATTGTAGGTAGGAACAACGACCAGCGTATTCACACTGTCCATGCTATCCACTGTCTCCAGAAGATGGCGATTGTAACGGGGACATGAATTCGATGCAAAAAGCGCCGCGCGAAAGGGCGTCGTCTGCGCAGAGTTACAATGCACCGCCGGATTTGAGCCCTGTCCGACATGGCCTAAACAACAAGTGGGAACCGTTGCCGGTTCCCACTCATGGGGCAGGCCGGTTAGAGGCCGACCCGCCGTTCACGCCAACAACCAAGTCAGAAGGATGCCGCCCCGGATTGAGACGGCATCCTCTGGCGTCATGGATTAGGCATTGGCCCGGCGGCGCATAACAAAGATGCCTAGCGCCGTCAAGACCACAAAGGTGGTGACAATCGGCAGCCAACTGTGCATGGCGGCCCCACCCAAGCTCGTTAGCGTCACATCCGTCGGCGTCACCGTTACGGTGGCCGTAGCCGTGGCCATGACCGACGTGCTCATCTGGTCATACGCCGTCCACGTCGCCGTGTTCGTCGTATCCACCCAGATCTGAGCGCTAATGGTCAGGCCGGCTGCCACCGTGTCCACGCTTGCGCCTGGAGCCAGGTCGTAAGCCAGACCGCTGAAGATGACGCCAAGTTGGTCATCTACCAGATCGTGCAGCGGCAGTGTGTAGTTGCCCGTGTTGGTCACGGTATAGCAATAGTACACTGTGTCGCCGGAGTTCACCTGGATGTTGGTCGTCAGGGCGCAGGTGGCTGCATCCGTGCCGACCGTCTTGACCAGCGTGATAGCGGCATTAATCGGCGTCACCATGACGGTGGCGCTGTCAGTTGCCGTTGCCGACATGCCGGCATTATCGTAGGCGGTCCACGTCGCCGTGTTGGTCATATCCGCCATGGCTACGGCGCTAATGGTCAAGCCCGCCGCCACCGTGTCTACGCTGGCGCCCGGGGCCAGGTTATAGGCCAGACCGGTGAAGATCGTGCCTAGCTGGTCGTCCACCAGGTCATGCAGCGGCAGCATAACGTTGCCGGTGTTGGTGACCGTGTAGCAGTAGTAGACGACCGTGCCGGCCCACACGGTAATCATGTCGCTGGTCGCGCACACGGCCGGGTCGGTGCCAACAGTCTTGGAAACCTCAATGGCAGCTTGCGCCCCGGTGACGTGCATGATCAGGGTTCCATTGTCAACATCGTTGTCGAAATCACCCGCGAAGGCCAGTGTCGCCGTGTAGGTGCCTGTCGGCAAGACAGAGATGCTATTCTGTGCGAGCACGGAACTGTCGAAGGTGATGGCGACATCCACAGCTTCGCCCGGCTGGAGCGAACCGGCCATGGGTGACTCGGTAGCCCACAGGGCATCCACACCGCCGGCACAGTTCGAATCGTCGGAGTCCGGATGGACGTAGCAGATAGCCAGTTCGGGCGTCAGGATGGGCTGATTGTAGCCGTAGAGGAGGCCTACCGTCGTGCTACCCTGGATGCCTTCCGTGGCGCTGCTGCCCGCCAGCGACGATGGGTCGAGATATTGGACGAGGACGTTGTTGCTGCCCTCGAACAGGATGGCTTCGGCCGAAACGGGCGCCGGGTTGCCATAGTGCGGCACGGCATTCCACTGCACGACCAACTTGCGGTTGGGCGCGTCGCCGATCACCTCGGCGTAGATCGCTCCGCCGGCGCCGGGGTTGAGATCATCCCAGTAGACGGCGATGAAGCGATTAACGCCATAGCCGCTATCCGACGGAATTGTAGAATTACCCAGGCCCAGGTAAGCATCCTCAAAGTAGACGGTGCCGTTAGAGCCGACCGCCACCTGCGTGTAATCCCCGCCATAGAAGCTGAAGGCGAAGGGCAGGGCGATGGGGAAGTAGTAGCTATCATCGGTTAGCCCCAGGTTCAGGCCGGTGGCGCTGATGTCAATCCACTCGAAGGTCGGGCCATTCATCTCGTTGGAATCGAGGCAGGTGTAGCCGAAGCTGTCGGGCGGACAAGCGTAGTGGACCTGGTTGGGCGAGTAAGCCACTTCGAAATCGCTCAACTCGTAGGTGAACGGGATCGTGCCGGTGTTGCTGATGCGCAGCGTGTTGACGACGCTGGAACCCTGCCCGACGGTATCTTCGATAACCGACGGGGCGTATTGCAGGATGGCAACGGCCGGAGTCAGGGCGAAGTCGGTGACGGTGGTCATGCCGGCCAGGGCTTCAGCCTGACCGATGGCCTGGAGGTAGCCGTCGGCGACGACGTCGAAGTTATAGATGCCGGGTT
>JAYRVN010000330.1:0-41045 GCA_041918535.1 Chloroflexota bacterium | reverse complement strand
GTTGTTAGTTTTGCTGTCAATGTTGTCGATGCAAATACCCGCAAGAACCTTCTAGAGAAGGTTCGGCATAGCTTTAATTCTCCCGAATTGATTAAGTTGCTCGTCGGGGACGATCTGGGTCTGTATGAACATCTCCTTCAACTAGGACAGCTTGATAGCCATCGTTTAGCGCCGTTATCGTGCGAAGAGATTGATGCTGTGTGGGTGCAGAAGGCCATACTTGCGCTTCGCCACAACATTTCGCCGGAAAGAGTGTCCACTGCAATATGGAAAACAAGCGGAATGGACATAGAATGGTGGTCAGGCGACACCTCCGGCATTTGGCAAAAGCGGATCAACCAATACGATAGACTGTGCACTCATGAGCACCCTGGCATACGTGAGGTTGGTGAAATTGGGAGGGCTTACGCCATTATTCAACGAGATAGAGAACTTGCAAAGGAACGACGGGAGGCGGTTTTTGGGGATCGAGATTAGCCACGTGGTGGGTTCTGTCCGCAGCGGGTGAAGCCGTGACTTCATGGGTGCAGGTTTGCTCTAGGGGTTGGGCTGCCTCCCTCACCCCTATCCACGTAAAGAAGCGAATAAGGGTGCGGTCAAAGCCGTGCGCAGGTTTCTGGAAGCGGCAGGAGTGATGCCGTGATGGAATATAAAGGCTATATCGGTAAGATTGAGGTGGATGAAGAAGCGGGCATTTTGTACGGCGAAATCATCAATATCCGCGATGTGATCACATTTGAGGGCCAAAGTGTTGAGGAGGCACAAAGAGCCTTTCGTGAATCGGTTGACGATTACTTGGCCTTTTGCGCTGAGCGGGGTGAAAGCCCGGAAAAGCCATTTTCCGGCAAGTTTGTGATCCGTCTGCCGGCCGATTTGCATCGAAAAGCCTACATTCAGGCCAAACTGGCCGACAAAAGCCTGAACGGTTGGGTGACGGAAGTCATCCAGGCTGCCCTGCAAGAGCAGTAGGGGAGCCTGGCCGGCTCTTCGCGTTGGAGGAGTTGTTGCTCGTAGAGCTGGCGGTCGGGGCGAACGCAACTTGTGATTTGGCGCAAAATTGCCGTCAAGGAGTAATAAACATGCAAACGGTGACGATTGCCGACATAACCGAGCGGCTGCGTAAGTTGCCCGTTGACAAACTGGTTGTCGTCTTTGATTTTGTCTCTTACCTGTCAGAACGAGAGTTAAGCGAGGTTTTGCGCGATACGGGGGTCGGAACCGCCGAGTTTATGTTCGCTTCCGAAGCCGTGCTGGGTCGAGATTGGAACCGGCCTGAGGAGGACGCGGCATGGGCAAGTTTGTGAAAGGTGATGTGGTCGTTGTTCCTTATATCGCGCCGCCCAGTTGTCGCCGGATAAAACCGGAGAGGTCGTCGCCAGAATCATCGAAATTGTCGGCGCGTAGGCGTGAGAGGGGAAGAATCCCCGTAAGCCGGATGCTGCCCGGCCCAGGTGATCAATCAAGGGGCCTGGCGGTTGGCTCTTCGCGCTGGAGGAATTGTTGCTCGTAGAGTTGGCGGTAGAGGCCGCCCTGGGCCAGGAGGTCGTCATGGCGGCCGCGGGCTACAATCTGGCCGTCTTGCAGCACGCAAATCAGGTCGGCGTGGCGCACGGTGCTGAGGCGGTGGGCGATGACCAGCGAGGTGCGCTGCGCTAACAGGCGCTCCAGGGCGGCTTGAATGAGCGCTTCGGTCAGAGTGTCTACACTGGCAGTGGCTTCGTCGAGGATGAGGATGCGCGGGTCGGCCAGGACGGCGCGGGCGATGCAGATGAGCTGGCGCTGGCCGAGGGAGAGGTTGACGCCGCCTTCGAGGACGGCGGTCTGGTAGCCGTCGGGGAGGGCGCGGATGAAGGCGTCGGCGTTGGCAACCTGGGCGGCCTGGGTGAGTTCGGCGTCGGAGGCGTGGATTCGGCCGAATCCGATATTCTCCGCCACCGTCCCCGCAAACAGAAATGGCTCTTGCGGCACCAACCCCATCTGCGCCCGCAACGAACGCTGTCGCACCGTTCGCACATCCACCCCGTCAATTAACACCGCCCCCGCCGTCACATCATAAAAACGCGCCACCAGATTGGCAATGGATGTCTTGCCCGCCCCTGTCGGCCCCACTAACGCCACCATTTGGCCCGGCTCAATCGTCAGCTCCACGTTGCGCAACACCGGGTCGCCGTCGCGGTAGGCGAACGACACCCCTTGCAAGTCAATGCGCCCTTGAATCGGCGGCATAGCGCCTGCCTCAGGCGCGTCCTGCACTTCCGGCGGCGTGTCCAACAGGCGCAACACCTGCTCGCCGCCCGCCACTGCCGCCTGCAAGGTGGTATAAAGCTGGCTTAGTTCCTGGATCGGCCCGAAGAAGCGGCTGACATAGGCCAAAAAGGCCACCATCACCCCCAGTGTCAATTCCCCCTGCGCCACCCAGCGCCCGCCAAACCACAACACAATCGCCGTCGCCAACATGCCCAGAAACTCCACCGAGGGCAAAAAGATGAACGACAAGGACATTGCCTCGACATAGGCGTCGCGGTTAGCCCGATTCACCTCGTCAAAACGCTCCCGCGCCGCCGCTTCCTGGGCGAAGGCCTGGATGACGCGGATGCCGGCGATATTTTCCGCCAGGTCGCCTACCACTTCGGCGATGCGCCGACGCGTTTGGCGAAAGGCTACCTGCGCCCGCCGCGCGAACAGAATCGTTGCCAGCGCCATCAGCGGCAGGGTGAGGAAGGTCAGCAGCGCCAGGCGCGGACTCATGCTCAGCATGATGCCCACGATGCCCATCAACACCAGGCTGTCCCCCACCAGTTGCACCACCCCTTGCGAGAGCAGTTCATTGATGACGGCCACATCGTTGATCACCCGCGAAATGGTCACGCCGACGATGTGGGTATCGTGATAGCCCAGGGATAGGCGCTGCAAATGCTCAAACAACTGCGCGCGCAGCGTCGCCAGCACCTGCTGCCCCACCCAGCCGAGCAGGTACTGCTGTCCGGCTGCGGTCAGGTAGATGCCGGCAAAGGCCGCCAGCAGTTGCCCCGCCGTGCGCGCCAGCCCGCGCGCATCGCCGTTGACGATATGCTGATCAATCGCCACCTTCAGCAGGTAGGGGGTCAGCAGGGTCAGGGCCGAGCCGGCCAACGTCAGGATCAGGGCCAGCGCCATGCGTTGCCAATGCGGGCGCACAAAGGCCAGCAAGCGCCACAAGATGCGCGCATCCAGGGGGCGCGTTTCCGCCTCTTCGCCGAAGCTTTCCAGGGCGCCGCGCGGCCCGACGTTGATGCCGGCCGAACCGATGGAGAAGCTCATGGCGCACGCTCCGCCGCTTGGGGCTGGGCGGCCGGTCGGAGCTGCCGATGAAAAATGTCGGCATAGATAGGGGATGTCTGCAACAGATCGGGATGTGCGCCGCCGGCGGCGATGCGTCCCTGATCCAGCACCAGGATCAGGTCGGCCTGGCGCACAGTGCTGAGCCGTTGGGCGATGACAAAGGCGGTGCGGCCCTGCATCAGGCGCGCCAGGGCTAACTGGATCAGGCGCTCGGTTTCGGTGTCCACGCTGGCGGTGGCGTCGTCGAGGATGAGAATGCGCGGGTCTTTGAGCAGGGCGCGGGCGATGGCGATGCGCTGCCGCTGGCCGCCGGAGAGAGTGATGCCGCGCTCACCGACCGGCGTGTTGTAGCCTTGTGGCAGCGCCATGATGAAGTCGTGAGCCTGGGCGGCTTGCGCCGCCGCCACAATGTCAGCCTCTTCCGCTTCAGGGCGGCCAAAGGCGATATTCTCGCGGATGCTGGCGACGAAGAGGGTGCTTTCTTGCAGCACAATGCCGATCTGTCCGCGCAGCGAGGCCAGCGTCACATCGCACAGGTCGTGGTCGTCGAGGGTGATGCGCCCGGCGGTGGGGTCGTAGAAGCGGGGGATGAGGTTGATGATGGAGGATTTGCCGGAGCCGGTGGCACCCAGCAGGGCGATGATCTGGCCCGGCTGCGCTTCGAAGCTGACGTCGCGCAAGACGGGGTGGCCGCGCACATAGCCGAAGGAAACGTTCTCGAAGCGCACGGCGCCTTGCACGGGGGGAAGGGGGTAGGCGTCGGGCCTTTCGACGACTTCGGAGCCGGCGTCGAGGATTTCAAAGATGCGCTCGCCGGCGGCGGCGGCCATGGCGATGGCGGGGGTGATCATGCCCAGGCGGCGCACGGGCTGGACGAGCTGCCCCAGGTAAGTGGAGAAGGCGACGAGTTCGCCCAGGGTGAGTTGATCCCGGATGACAAGCAAGCCGCCATACCAGATGACAACGACGACGGACAGATTGGCGATGAAGTCGAGCAGGGGGACATTGAGGGCTTGCAGGCGGATGGAACGGGCGGAGAGGTCAAACCAGATGCGATTTTTTCGGCCGAATCGCTCTATCTCCTCTTCCTCCTGCGCAAACGCCTTGACGATACGCGCCCCACGCAGGTTTTGCTCCAGCGTTGTGGTCAGGAAGGCCAACTGCTGCTGGATGGCCAAGGAAAGCGGCCGAAATAATCGGCCGAATGCATACGCGCGCTGTGTCAGAAAAGGCATCGCCAGCAGCGTCAGCAGCGCCAGGCGCGGATTCATTACTAGCAACACCACGGCCGTGCCCAGCAGCAGCACACTGCCTTCGATTAGCCGCAGCGACGCCCGCCCCGTCAGAAAGCGGATGCGCTCCACATCCTGCACCGAGCGCGAGAGTAGTTGCCCCGTCTCGGCGTGATCATGATAAGAAAAGGAAAGGCCGGCCAGCTTGCGATGGATGGCGTTGCGCAGGTCATAGGCCACCCCCTGCGACGCGACCTCCGTCCAGAGCCCTTGCCAGTAGTTCAGACCCCCTTTGAGCAGCGTCAGCCCTAGCAGCGCCAGCACCGACCGGCCTAAGACCGCCCCATTATCCTGGCGAATACCCACATCTACGCCCTGGCGGATGAGCTGGGGGATGAGCAGCGCCAGGGCATTGATGCCCAGTGTAGCCAGGTAGGCCCCGCCGACGATGCGCCGGTAAGGGCTGAGGTAGGTCATGGCGCGCCACAGGATGCGCGGGGTATTCGGTTGGTCGAAGCGAATGGGGGCGGGAACGACGGCCTCGGAACTGCTCATGGCATATCCAGTATACCAGATTCGGGGTGAATGGTCGGGGCAGGGCGGGGAGGATTCGGCCGAAAACTTGCCCCATCGCCGCCCCCTTCCGGCAGCCGATCCACCTCACCAACTGAAAATCCGATCGAACAGATGTGAACGCCAGATCGCGCGCACGGTGAAGAACCACACCGGCAGCAACACCCCAATGCCGAGCACCAATAGCGGACCGGGCCGGAACAGCCCAAAATAAGCCCCCAGGTTGGGCGCGCTAATCACGCCGGTGAAGGCCAGCGCCAATCCCGCCGCCAACCACGTCGGCCGGCGGTCTTGGCTTACCACTGCCCAACCGGTGAAGAAGGGATGGGGCGGCTCCAAAAAGACGATCAGCAGAAAGGCGGTATAAGAAATGAAGATCGAAAGGCCGGTCTGAGCCACAATGGTGGCCGCTGCGCTGCCGAAGGCGTCGTCTACGGTGTAAGTCAGACCGGTGTATTCTTCAAAACTGTGCAGCACACGCGGCGGAATATCGGCCGATGTGATGTCGTTGAGCAGCCTGGTATATAACCCTGTGTAGAGTACCACCCCCAGCAACATCGTCACGGTGGCTACCGGCAGCACAAAACGCGCCAGCGAGCGCAGCAAATCCTTGTCGGCCACGGGCGTATGGGCCAGCCAGGTTGTGAAGAGCGATGGAATGCCCACGGTGAACAGCGTTAGGGCCACTTGCGCCGGCTCGAAGGGGAAGCTAAGTCCCACCATGGTGATGGCCATGATCAGCAGCATGGTGGTGGCGACCCGCGCGATATACAGGTGCAGCGCCGCCGACATGCCGTTGACGATGCGGGCGCTCTCGTCAAAGGCGGGCCGCAGCGCCGCAAAGGAGTCATCCAAGAGCACCATGTCGGCCACGTTGCGCGTAGCCATACTGCCGCTCTGCATGGCAATGCCCAGCCGGGCCTTTTTGACCGACAGCACATCATTGACGCCGTCGCCCATCATGGCGACATAATAGCCTTGATCGGCCAGGGCCATGACCAGTTGCTCTTTTTGTTCGGGCGAAATTCGGCCGAAAATGGTGGCTTCGTCGGCGGCGCGATCAAATTCGGCCGAATCCATCTGCGCCAACTCCGGCCCCGACACCAACTGCAATTCGCCCGCCATCCCCACCTGGCGCGCCAACGCCGCCACCGCCTGGGGATTGTCGCCCGAGATCAGCTTGATCCGAATGCCCAACCGGGTAAAAGCGGCGATGGTCTCCGCCGCTTGCGGGCGCAACTCATCGCGCAAAGAGACCAGCGCCAACGGCTCCAAATCCGGCAAGCAAGGTTGTCCGGCGGCGTCATGCAGACTGGTCACGCCCGGGTTATGGGCCAGCAGCAGCACGCGCAAGCCGGCTTCCGACCACTGGCGCACCTGGGCGTGTAGCGGACCGGTCGGCTCCAGCCACTCGGCCGGCAAATAGAGCTGCAACATCTCCAGCGCCCCCAACACATAGACGCCGCGTATCTCCGGGGTGTCAAACGCCAGCGCGCTCCACTTGCGCGCCGAGGCGAATAGCACCTCATCTACCGATGTGAAGCGCGGGCTGGGCAGGGCCGCGGCAATCGCTTCGCCGGTGCGATTGGTGGTTGAGGCGCTGGCGACAAAAGCGCCCAGATGGGCTTCAACGACGGCTTGTGACAATCGGCCGAAAACTTGCATTTCAGCATAGCGGATGCGGTTGGCCGTCAGCGTGCCCGTCTTGTCCATACACAGCACATTCACATGGCTCAACGACTCAATGGCGTTAACCTGTTGCACCAGCGCGCCGCGTTGCGACAAAAACGAAGCCCCAATCGAATAAGCGATCACCACTGTCAGAAAGAGGCCATACGGCACCTGGCCGGTCAAGACCGCCGCCAATTGCACCAACCGGATGAGGGGCAAATCTTCCAGCAGCGCCGTCAGAAAGATGATGACGCTCATCAGCGCCACCGCCAACATCACCACGCGCACAATAAAGTTGATCTTGCGCTGCAATGGGGTGGCGACCACTTGAAATGTGCGCGCGGCGGCCGTCAACTGATTGGCGTAACTGTTCAGGCCGACCCGCTCCGCCAGCATATAGGCATCGCCGGTGACGCACACGCTGCCTGATAACAAGGCGTCGCCGGCCTGCTTGCTAATCAAATCCGCCTCGCCGGTGAGCAGCGATTCGTCCATCTCCAGCCGGCCGTCCCCCACCAATTGGCCGTCCACCACGATCTGGTCCCCCGCGCGCACGCGCACTACATCCCCTTGTACCAGTTCGGCCGGATCAAGGGTGTGTTCGCGCCCGTCACGTCGTACGGTGATGGTGGGACGGTTGAGCAGCGCGATCTGATCCAGCTTGCGCTTGGCCCAAATTTCTTGCAGCGTGCCGATGATGGCAATAACCAGTCCCAGCCCCACGCTGGTGACGGCATCCAAGACCTGGCCCATAGCAATCAGGGCGAGGCCGATGAGGAACAAAATATTATTGAAGAAGGTGAAGAGATTGGCCCGCGCAATGCTCCAATACGAGCGGCTCGCGCCGAGGCGCACGTGGTTGCCCTGACCGCGCTGCCGTCGCTCTTCAACTTCCTGTTGGGTTAGGCCGGTCAATGCTTGCATACGGTTCGTGTTGCGCCGCGCGCCGGTCGGCGGCGTCCGGGAAGATTATTATTAGAAGACTGATTGTACCGTATTGCCCCACCCCACGCTGCTGCTTTGCGGCCTGGTCGCGCGGCTGTGGTACACTTGACGTGGATTCATGCGATGACCGACCGTCCGCAAAATACCCTGACCGACTTGTGGCAAGTTCTCGCGCCCTACCTGCGCGCGCAACGCGGGCGCGTGGCGTGGCTAACCTTGTCGGTGGCGGGCGGAATTGCCGTTTATCTGATCAATCCGCAGATTATCCGCCTGTTTATTGATCGGGCGCAGGCGCAGCAGCCGATGACAGCCCTGCTGGGCGCGGCCGGCCTTTATTTGGGGCTGGCGTTGGCGCAGCAGGCGTTGACTGTATTGACGGCCTGGATAGGCGAGCGGGTGAGCTGGCAGGCGACGAATGCGCTGCGGGCCGACCTGGCGCTGCATTGTCTGAAACTGGACATGAGTTTTCATAAGCAGCGCACGCCGGGCGAGTTGATTGAGCGCATTGATGGGGATGTGAACGCAATCGGCCGATTTCTGTCCGAGTTTTTCATCCAACTGTGCAGCAATCTCCTGCTGGTGATCGGCATCATCGTCATCTTATGGCTGGAAGAGTGGCGCTTTGGCTTGGCTGTGACGTTGGTGGCGTTGTTGTCGGCCGTCTATATCCAATGGCTGCGCCCTATCTCCACCCAACGCTGGGCGCGGGCGCGGGCGGCCGACGCCGACTTTTACGGCTTTTTGGAGGAGCGCCTGAGCGGGCGGGAGGATATTCGGCCGAATGGCGCCGTCGCCTACACCGTTGCCTTGATGCAGCGCCGCCTGCGCCAGGTTTTTCTAACCGAACGTTCGGCCCAGGTGTCGAGCGCGGCCCTCGTCGCCACGCCTAGCCTGAGCTTCGGCCTGGCCGTAGCCGCCGCCTATACCCTGGGCGGAACCCTGTTTGCCCGCAGCGCCGTCACCATTGGCACGCTCTACCTGGTGTTTAGCTACATTGACTTGATCAATGACCGCACCTGGCGTTTGATTGACCAGATTCACCGCTTGCAGCAGTCGCAGGCGGGCATTGGGCGGGTGCGCGAGTTGTTGGACATCCAGAGCCGGCTGGTGGATGACGGATCGGCCGAATTGCCCGCCGGCCCGCTGGCGCTTGAGTTCGACCAGGTCACATTTCACTATGAGGACGACCCCACGCCCGTTTTGCGCGATGTCACTTTTACCCTGGCCCCGCGCCAGGTGCTCGGCCTGCTTGGCCGCACCGGCAGCGGCAAAAGCACCCTCATCAGCCTGATCTACCGCCTCTACGACGCCGACCTCGGCGCGGTGCGCCTGGGCGGACAGGACGTGCGCGACGCGCCGCTCGGCGCTTTGCGCCAACGCATCGGCATTGTGACCCAGCAAGTGCAGCTCTTCCGCGCCAGCCTGCGCGATAATCTCACCTTTTTTGACCCCGCGCTGTCCGATGCGCGTCTGATCGCCGCGCTGCGCGACCTGGGTCTGGGCGACTGGTTCGATAGCCAGCCGGCCGGGCTGGACACGCTGTTGCAGGCCGGCGGCAGCGGCCTCTCGGCCGGACAGGCGCAACTGATCGCCTTTGCGCGCGTCTTTCTGCGCGATCCCGACCTGGTCATTCTGGATGAGGCGTCGTCGCGCCTGGACCCGGCCACCGAGCAATTGCTAGAGCGCGCCGTGACGCGCCTGCTGGCCGGGCGCACGGCCGTGATCATCGCCCATCGGCTGGCGACCGTCGAGCGCGCCGACCGCATTCTGGTGCTGGATCAGGGGCGTATCCTGGAACAAGGGGAGCGGGTGGCCTTGGCTGCCGATCCAACCTCTGCCTATGCCCAATTGTTGCAGCGCGGCGCAGCCCCGGAATGGGAGTTGAGCGATGTTTGAATCGGCCGATACGCATCTTTCGGCCCCTCTCTTGGCGGGTGAGGCGGGGAGATGGGGGGTGTGAGAATGGCGGATCGGCCGAAATCTCTCTCCCTGCTGCGCGCCTACCTGGCCTTGATCCGCGCCGTGCCCGGCTGGTATGCCCTTGACCTGTTCAGCGTCGTAATTTTCTACGGCCTGATCGTCTTGGCCGGCCTGCTCCACCAGCGCTTCTTCGACACCCTCAGCGGGCGCGTCGCTGCGCCCTGGCCCGTTTGGGTGTTAGCTGTCCTCATCTTGCTGCGCAGCATCTTAGCCGTCACCGCGCTCAGCGCCGCCATCTACGCCACGCCGCATTACCTCAACCGCTTCCGGGCCGTCCTCTTTCGCAACCTGTTTCTCCGCCTCTTGCAGCGGCCTGCCGCCCTGCCGCTGCCCGACGACGCCGACGGCGCGCCCTACAGCGCCGGCGCGGTGGTCAGCATTTTCCGCGACGACGGCACCGAAATCGTGGAGAATGCGCTGAGTTTCAACGATTTTTGGGGCTTGCTGTTGACCAATATCGCCGCGTTGACCATCATGCTGCGGATTGACCCGTGGGTGACGTTGGCCACGGTCGCGCCGATTGCCGCCATTGTGCTGCTGGTCAAGCAAGCGCAGGATTGCATCACGCGCTATCGCCAGCTCAACCGCGAAGCCACCAGCGCGGTGACCGGGGCCATTGGCGAGATATTTGGCGCGGCGCAGGCCATCCAAGCCGCCCACGCCGAATCCCGCGTGATTGAACACTTTCGCCGCCTGAACGCGGTGCGCGGGGCAACGGCGGTGCGTGACCAGGTGTTGACGGCGCTGCTCGGCGCCTTTTCTTCCAATATGCTGGCGGTCGGTGCCGGCGCGATCCTGCTCGCCAGCGCGCGCGCCGTGCGCGCTGGCGCGTTTACGGTGGGCGATTTCGCCCTTTTTACCACCTATTTGTGGCCCATCGCCGAACTGCTGCGCCAGGTGTCCGGGCGGCTGGTGGGCTGGAAGCAGTCGGGCGTGTCGTTGGCGCGTCTGCAAACCTTGATGGCGGGCGCGCCGCCGTCCGAACTGGTGAATCGGCAAGCGGTGTATCTATTTGAAGAAGCGCCGCTGCCCGATCTCTCAATCCCCCCATCACCCGCTCCCCTGGTTGCGCTGGATGTGCGCGGCCTGACTTATCACTATCCCGGCGCGGCGCAGGGCATCAGCGGGGTGAATCTAAGCGTGCGCGGCGGCGAATTTGTGGTGATTACGGGGCGTATCGGCGCGGGCAAGACAACGTTGCTGCGGGCGCTGCTGGGTTTGTTGCCGGCCGAGGCGGAGGCGATCACCTGGAATGGGGAAATGGTGCTGGATTCGGCCGATTTTTTTACCCCGCCCCGCGCCGCCTACACCCCCCAGACGCCCCGCCTCTTCAGCCAAAGCCTGGCCGAAAACATTTTGCTCGGCGTCAATGCCCCGCCGGCCGCCTTGTCGGCAGCCGTCGCCGCCGTCGAGTTAAGCCCCGATATAGCCGCTATGCCGGCGGGTTTGGCTACGCAGGTGGGGGCCAGGGGCACGCGCCTGTCGGGCGGGCAAACGCAGCGCGCGGCGGCGGCGCGCGCCCTGGCGCGGCGGCCGGCTCTGTACGTTTTTGACGATCTTTCCAGCGCCCTGGATGTGGAAACGGAACTGCGCCTGTGGGCCAATCTGGCCGCCTGGCAGCCGGCAGCGGCCTTTTTGGTAGTCAGCCACCGCCAACCGGTGTTGCGGCGCGCCGACCGGATTGTGTTGTTGGCCGATGGCCGCGTGCTTGATAGCGGGTCATTAGAGGCGCTGTTGGCGCGCCATCCAGAGATGCGGGCGTTGTGGACCGGGGAATCCGGCGCCGACCAGGCGTGAACGTGACGGGCGCCGCGGATCGCTCGCGCTTGGGCCGGCCTGGACACAACCGCCCCGGTTGGCCGGGGCGGTTGTGTGACAGGCGGGATGGGCCACCGGTTCTCCGGTCGGCGTGGTCAAACGACCCGGCCGGCGGGAGAACTCTCCAGCCTACATCACGTCAAACGTTTCAAAAATGGTGATCTGTCCGCCGGCCGCCAGGATGGGGCAGCCCTGAGACAGGCCGGCGGCGGCGTCGAGCGAATCAGCCTTAATAATCGTATACCCGGTCGCCATCATGCCGGCGGAGCCATCGCTGACCGAGCCGTCGCTGGCGACGGTCTTAGCCATGGGCGTGAACGGATTGCCGCCGTCCACCAGCGCCTCGCCAAGCTGACCATACCACATTCCCCACGCTTGCATGACGGCCGCCTGCTGCGCTTCAGTTTCGGGCATTCCACCGCCGCTATACAGTAAAACATAATTTGCCATTGCTTTCTCTCCTTACGCTTATATGGGGTTATTTGTTAGAGGGTAATTGATAGTATAGCACGAATGTTCCGCAGTACAAGCCTTGTCGCGCCAGCGGCGCGATCGGAGTTTGAAGACGTCGCCCGTATCGGGTACACTCCGCACTACCATGTCAACGCGGGCCTGGGCGGCGGCGCGTGGGCAGGGAATAAGGGTGATTCGGCCGAAAAACGCTCCCCTCCACGCAACCCCCAGCGACTAATGCTCGATCCCACTCCCCCTACCTGCGCCCTGTGCGGCCGCCCGCTGCTGGCAACCTACCATATAGACTATTGGGGCGTGACCACCTGTGTCGAGCACGCCCGCCAATATCCCCACTGCGAATATTGCGGCCGTCTGACCGCGCCGCCGCCCGGCCGTAGCCGCCGGCGCGCCGGCAGCGTGACCTGCGAGAACTGTCTGGCGCAGGCCATAGATGCTGTCGAGCAGGCCCGGCCGATCCTGGAAGAGTTGGCGCAATGGGCGGCCGGGCAGGGAGTAGCCCTTAGCCATTGGCGTTTCAAGCTGACCTTGCCGGAGCGCGCCGCCTTTGCTCGTCTGGCCGGCCGCCGACCGGGCCGCCTCGGCCTGACCCTCAGCGCGCGGACGACACACCGGGATCGGCCGATTCGCGCCGTCGTGCAACAAGTGGCTATCCTGTCCGGCTTGCCGCGCCCCCTCTTTGAAGGCGTCGGCTTGCACGAACTGGCCCACGTCTGGTTAGCCCAGCAAACGCTTCTCGGCCTGCCGGAAAAAGAGGAAGAGGGCTTCTGCGAACTTCTCGCCCACCGTTATTATGTCGAGCGCGCCACACATGAGACGCTCTTCTACGCCCGGCGCATCGCCGTCAACAGCGATCCCATCTATGGCGACGGCTTCCGCCATCTCCACCACCTGGTCGAGCGCGTCGGTTTCCCCAGCCTCCTCCACACCCTGCGCGCCAAAGGCCGTCTACCCGAATAGCATCCCCCGCCGCGCAACGTTGTATTTCGCTTTCCTTCCCCAGATTGTATGCGATAATACAGGCGCGCCGTTATCCGTTTTGTCGTTGGATGTTGCCATGGCCCCTATTTTCATCTCCCACGCCACCGCCGATGATGCCTTTGTCATGCAGTTGCGCCGCGCCCTCGAAGGCCACGGCCTGAGCGTCTGGGCCGACTCGCGCAACCTGCGCGGCGGCGACCATCTCAAGCCGGAAATCGAAGCCGCCATAGACGCGGCCCGCGCCGTCATTGCCGTCCTCGGCCCGCAGACCTTCAACTCCAAATGGGTGCGCGACGAAATCCGCCGCGCGGCGGTGGTTGAACAGCAGCGCGCCGATTTCCGCCTTATCCCGCTGCTGCTGCCCGGCGTCGAGCCGTCCGCCCTGTGGATTTACTTCGACGAGGACAAAGAGCCGCTGGCCGTCCGGGTGGACCCGGCCCGGCTGGATGAAGCCTTGCCCGCGCTTTTGGCCGCTCTGGGCGAGCAACTGCCGGAAGACGCCGCGCCCGCCCCGGAGCCGCCCGCCGCGCCCGTTGACGATCTGATCCTGGAACTGCGCGACCCGCGCCTGGTGGAACTGAACGGCGCGCAGCGCGCCCAGGCCACCGCCACGCTCATCTACCAACCGGCTGACTCGGCGGCGCGGCAGGTCGAGAGCAAACGCTACACGGTCACCGCGCCGCTGGGGCCGATTGAGCTGGAGGACATTCGCTGGTATTTGGAAGAGTTCGCCCTGTGGCCGGTGGGCGTCTTTGCCCAGCGCGCCCGCCGCGCCGAGGCGCAGTTGCCGGCCTGGGGCCGGGCGCTGTTCGAGGCGGCGCTGGGCGCGCCCGCCGCGCGCGCGGCGCTGACCGCCTGGCAGGGCAGCCCCGCCGGCCACGCCCGCCGCTTCTCCGTGCAGGTAGACCCCGACGCCCCCGACGGGGCCGACGCCGCCGCGCAGACCGCCGTGCATCGCGCCGCCACCGAGCTGCTGGCGCTGCCCTGGGAACTGCTGGGCGACGAGGGCGGCTACCTGCTGCACGGCGCTAACCCCGTCAGCCTCCGCCGCCGCCTGCCCAACCGCCAGCCGCGGCCGGTAGCGCCGGCTGAGCCGCCCATCCGTATTTTGCTGCTCAGCCCGCGCCCTGAACTGGCTGAGGACGGCCAGACGCCCGTGGGCTACATAGACCACCGCGCCAGCGCCCTGCCGCTGGTCAGCGCCGTGGAGAATCTCGGCAGCCTGGCCGCGCTGACGGTGCTGCACCCGCCGACGCTGCCCGCCCTGGAACAAGCGTTGCAACAGGCCAACCAGGCGGGCGACCCCTTTGACGTGGTGCATTTCGACGGCCACGGCGTCTATGACCGGCGTCAGGGGCTGGGCGCGCTGCTGTTTGAAGCGCCGCAAGACGCCGACAAGCCCGGCCCGCGACGCAGCCGGCTCGTCCACGCCGACCGGCTGGCCGCGATTATGCGCGATTACGGCATCCCGCTGGTCTTTCTGGAGGCGTGCCAGAGTTCGCTGACCGAGGACGACCTGAACTCGGTAGCCACGCGCCTGCTGCAAGAGGGGGTCAGTTCGGTGGCGGCCATGAGCTACAGCGTGCTGGTGGAGACGGCGCGCCGCTATGTGGAGGCGTTTTACGGGGCGCTGGCGGCAGGCGGGCGCGTGGGCGCGGCCCATCTGGCGGGCCAGCAGGCGCTGGCCGGGGACAGTTTCCGCGGCAAGGTGATGGGGGCGGGCGAGTTGCATCTGCGCGACTGGTTTGTGCCGGTGCTGTATCAGGATGCGGCCGACCCCCGGTTGTTCAGCCGCTTGCTGCCGGGGCGCGTGCGCGACCTGCAAAAAGAACGGCGCAAACTGGCGCTGGGGGCGCTGCCGGAGACGCCGCCGCACACCTTCATCGGCCGCAGCCGCGAACTGCTGTATCTGGAGCGGCTGCTGGCGCAAGAGCGCTACGCGGTGGTGCGCGGGACGGGCGGGGCGGGCAAGACGACGCTGGCGGTGGAGCTGGCGCGCTGGCTGGCGCGCAGCGGCCGCTTCGGGCGGGCGGCCTTTGTCTCGCTGGAGAATGTGGCCGACGCCCGCGCCGTGCTGGACAGTCTGGGGCATCAACTGCTGCCGGACGGAGACAAGTACAGCGTGGCGCACTACCCGACGCTGGCGGCGGCCTTGCAGCCGGTGGCCCGCGCCTTGCGCGATGACGCCACGCTGATCGTGTTGGACCATGTGGAGTCAGCCCTGCCGGCCCCAGGCGCAGATGTAGGGGCGGGTTTCAAACCCGCCCCGACGGCCGAACTGTTCGATCTGTGCCGGGCGCTGCTGGATGCGGACGGGCGGGCGCGGATTGTGTTCACCAGCCGCGAGGCGCTGCCGGCCCCCTTTGACGGCGGGCGGCAGCGGGTGGAACTGGGGGCGCTGAGCGAGCGCGACGCCGTGGCGCTGGTGGAGCGGGTGATGGCCAACGCCGGCTGGCAGCCCGCCCCGACCGACCCGGGGGCCACGCCGCAGGAGGTGCTGGAGCTGGTGAACGCCGTCAACCGGCACGCGCGGGCGCTGGTGCTGCTGGCGCGCGACGTGGCGCGGCTGGGCGTGAGGGCGACGACGGCCAACCTGACGGCCATCATGGCGGCGCAGGACGCGGCCCACCCCGGCGACCGCGAGAATTCGCTCTACGCCAGCCTGGAGCTGTCGCTGCAGCGGCTGACCACAGAAATGCGTGAGCAGGTCAAAGCGCTGGCGGTTTTTCAGGGTGGGGCGCAACTGTCGATCTTGGCGATGGTCATGGAGGTGGATGTCGAAGTAGCGCGTGCGCTGGCAATCCGATTGATTGATGTGGGCTTGGCTGAAGAAATGCCCTATGCCCATCTGCGGGTGGACCCGGCGCTGGGGGCGTACCTGCGGCGGGGCCTGGACGCGGCGGCGCTGGCGGCGCTGACGGAGCGCTGGGCGGCGGCCATGCGGCAACTGGTGGACTTCCTGTCCCAGCAGCTGTTCCAGGATGCGCAGATGGCGCGGCAGTTGACACTGCTGGAGCTGCCCAACCTGCTGGCGCTGCTGGAGTGGCTGCCGGATCGCGCCGCGCCGGAGGACGTGGTGGCTGTGGCGGGCCGCATCGAGCAACTGCTGGCCGAGCTGGGGCGGCCGGCGGCGCTGGCGCGGGCGGCCGCGGCGCGGGAAGAGGCGAGCGGGAAGCTGGGCGAGTGGGGGCATGCCCGGTTTGAGCATGAGCGGCTGGCGCTTGAGCGCAGGCTGGGGCAGGGTGACGGGCGCGGGGCGCTGGCGGCAGCCGAGGCGCTGCGGCAGCGGGCGCTGGCGGCGGGCGAGGCGGCTTACCCCGGCGCGGCCTATGACATCGGCGTGGCGCATATCTTGCTGGGGCGGGTGCTGCGGACGGGCGGGCAGGCGGGGGCGGCGCTGGAGCCGCTGGGCGAAGCGCAGCGGCGCTTTGAGGCGCTGGCGGCGCAGGGAGATAAGGACGCGGCGGGCATGGCGTCGGCAGCGCTGACGGAGCAGGCGGATTGCCTGACGGCTCTGGGGCGGCTGGACGACGCGGCGGCGCTGTATGAGCGGGCCATCGCGCTGGACGAGGCGCGCGGCGACGCACGCGACGTGGCGGTGGGGCGCACACAGTTGGGAACGGTGCGGCAGTACCAGCGGCGCTACGCCGAGGCGCTGGCGGCGTATGCGGCGGCGCGCGACGTGTTTGAGCGGCTGGGCGAGCCGGCGGGCGTGGCGACGCTGTGGCACCAGATCGGCAGGGTGCACCGCCAGGCCGGGCAGTTTGAGGCGGCGGAGCGGGCCTACCGGCAGTCGCTGGCGATCGAGGTGCAGCAGGGCAACGCGGCGGGGCAGGCCAGCAGTTTGGGCGAGCTGGGCAATCTGTACGCCGGGGCGGGGCGGCTGGAGGAGGCGGTGACGTTTTATCGGCAGGCCGCCGATATTGCGGTCCGGTTGGGTGACCAGGCCAAGGAAGGGCTGCGGCGCAGCAACATCGCGGGCACGCTAGTGAAGCTGGGGCGGCTGGACGAGGCGCGGCGCGAGATTGAGCGGGCGATTGAATGCGCTCGGCCCTTCGGCCACGCGGCCGAGCCGTGGAAGACGTTCGCCATTCTGCACAACATCGAGGCGGCGGGCGGGAACGCGGCGGCGGCGGGGGCGGCCTGGCGGCAAGCCCGCGACGCCTATCTGGCCTACCGCCGCGACGGCGGCTACGCGCGGGGCGGCGCCGGCGAAGTGGCGGATCAATTGCTCACCCACCTACGCCGGAACGATCACGCGGCGGCCCGTGCGCTCGTCGCCGGTGGCAAACAGGCCGGCTGGCCGCCTCTATTTGTTGCGGGGCTGGAGGCAATTCTGGCCGGCAGCCGCGCCCTGCCGCAAGCTGACGATCCGGCCTTACATTACCAGCTAGCCACTGAACTGCTGCTCCTGCTGGAGCGGCTGGCCGCCGGCCATTAAGCTCGCCACGCCGGCACACTTCTTCCCCCAACCCCTCCAAAATCAAGCCCGCGCAGTCTGTAGGGCGATTTTGCAAATCGCCCCCGCCCCCCACACCCGCCCGCCGCGCGATTCACCCAATCGCCCCGGCGCGTCCAGGTTACTGTGACCAGGCCGTGGGTTGGCGTTCCCAGCGGTGGGCGCGCAGTTGGTCCTGCAGCTCGGCCGGCAGCGGCCCCTGGTCGCTGCACGCCAGGTTAGCTGCAACATGGCCGGGCGTGCGCATGCCCGGAATAATCGTACTGACGGCGCGGTGGTTCAAAATAAAACGCAGAGCCAGCTCCGGCATGGTCAGGCCGGGCGGGATGAGCGGGCGCAGCGCCTCGGCGCGGGCCACGCTGGCGGCCAGGTTTTCCGGCACAAAGTAGCTGTTGCGCCAATCCCCGTCCGGCCAACGGCTAGCCGGCGTCAGCGTCCCCGTCAATGTGCCTTCATCGAAGGGCACGCGGGCGATCACGGCCACGTCGTGCGCCAGGCAGGCCGGGAACAGTTCATCCTCCGGGTTCTGGTCGAAAATGTTGTAGATCACTTGCACGGCGTCAATCAAGCCGCTGCGCACCGCCTGAATGCCGTTCCACGGCTCCCACCGGTTCAGGCTGATGCCCACAGCCTGGAACAAACCCTGGGCGCGCAGGTCGCTGACGGCGTGAACCCAGCGCTCGTCGCGCAGCCAGCCGTCTTCCCAGGTGTGGAACTGGATCAGATCGAAGGCGGGCAGCCCGGCGTTAGCCAGACTTTGGTGGACGTAGGCCTGGATGTGGTCGGGCGGGAAGCAATCATCCAGGCTGAATTCGCGGCGGCTGGGCCATTGAAAATTCTTGGGCGGAATCTTGGTGGCGGTATACAGCTTGCGCTCGGGATTAGCCCGCACCAATTGGCCGAGCAAGCCTTCGCTATGGCCCGCGCCATAGCCCCAGGCGGTGTCGAAGAAGTTGCAGCCCAGCTCGACGGCGCGCTGGAGGGCTTGCAGGGAGGTCTGGTCGTCGGCCCCGCTCCAGCCGCCCATGCCCCACATGCCATAACCGATCTCAGAGACTTGCCAGCCTGTGCGTCCAAAACGACGATAATGCATAACGATTTCTCCCAACTGGATGTGGCGCGGCGAGGATAGCGCTTCCGGCGCGAAGGCGCTAACCCGACCTGGGGGCCAGGTGGCCTTCCCGTTCGGCCTGGGCCAGCACCGCCAGGATGGTCTCCACCAGGGCGCGGGCGGCGTCGGCGCTCAACTCGACGGCCACGCGCGCCCCCAAGCCTTGCGCCGGATTGACAAAGTCCATATTCAGCGCATATTCCAGCGTGGCGCCAAAGGGATGCTCATACGAGACGTGGGCCTGGTTCAGGGCAAACCAGCCGGCTGCCCCTTTGCCGCTGCCTTCGATGGGCACGCTGCGGGTAATCATGGTACACATAGCGACACTCCTCCTATAGTAAGATGGGCTGGGCGTATCAAGCAAAGGGGGCGGGGGTGTGCAGGTGGTGGGCCAGAAAGCGCCAAATCTTGCCCCAGCCGTCCATGGCTTGCGCCTGCCGGTAGCTCGGCCATTCATAATAGAAAAAGCCGTGTCCCGCGCCCTCGTACACATGAAACTCGTACGGTTTCCCGTATTGCTGGAGCGCGGCCTCGTGTTGGGCCACCTGCTCGCGGGTGGGGCTGCGGTCTTCGGCGCCAAACAGGCCCAGGAGGGGGCAGGTCAAATCCTGCGTATAGTCAATAGGGGCGACCGGCGTATTGGCCGACAGCGCCTCCGGCGGCATCACCACCCGCCCGCCCCAGCAATCCACCACGGCGTCGAAGCCGGGCGCGCGGCAGGCGGCCAAATAAGCATGGCGGCCGCCGGAACAGGTGCCAAAGACGCCGACTTTGCCGTTGAGGGTGGGCAGCGAGCGCAGCAGGCGCAGCGCGCCGGCTATGTCGCCCACGGCCTGTTCGTCGGCGATGCCGCCCTGAGCGCGCACATGGGCGGCGACATCTTCGGCCGATCCGTGACCGGCGCGGAAGTAAAGGTTGGGCGAGAGGGCGATATAGCCATGCTGGGCGAATTTGCGCGTCGTCTCACGATACCATTCATCCCAGCCGGGCATGTGGTGCACGATGACCATGCCGGGGTAAGGGCCGGGGCCAAGCGGGCGGGCCAGGTAGGCGTTGATCAGATCGCCGTTCGCGCCGGGCAGGCTGACGGTCTCGGCGAGCATCCCTTCATACATATCCGTGGTGAGCATGACGGTCTCCTTGTGCGTCGGATTAGGCTGGATTATGCGTGTTCGCCGGCGGGCTGTCAAACAGGAGGGGAGCAGAGGGATGGGCGCGCCGGCCATTTTCCAACAAAATTGGCCTGAGGCGTGACAAGCGCCGTGTTTTGTGCTTAAATGATGGAAGGTCTGGCGGGAAAGGCGAGGCGACCCTCCCCTCCCCCCTAAAACTGGCACGAGAGAAACGCGACTGGAACCCTCTCCAGGCTCAGGCCCGCTCCCGCCCCCCACGCCTCGCCTGGGACGGGCCGAAGACTCATGTGTGGACGCCGCCTCCGGTAGCATGCCGGAGGCGGCGGTGTGTTTTAGGCAGAAAACGGGCAGGGGTAGACGCATCAGGTCGCAGGCGTAATACGTTGCGGCCACGAAGGGTCGCCACGGTGAAGCCCCCAGTGTGGGAGCCGGGCATGGATTCGGCCGCTCAGTCAAAAGGCTGACCCTTCCCCGATTATCTTCATAATAGGCGGTTCGCTCCGATGGAACAAACTGACTTCAAAATCTACCGTTATCGCTGGGTCGTCCTGCTGGCGTTCATGTTGGTCGCCGCCGCCAATCAGCTCTTGTGGATAACCTTTGCCCCCATCACGGGCAGCGCCGCCGCTTATTATGGGGTTTCGGACCTCAGCATCGGCTTCTTGTCCTTGAGCTTCATGCTCGTCTACCTTGTCATCTCGCTCCCCGCCTCCTGGATGATTGACACCTATGGCATCCGCGTGGCTGTAGGGATAGGCGCTGCCCTGACAGGTGTTTTTGGCTTGCTGCGGGGCCTCCTGGCGCCCGATTACACCTTCGTGCTGCTGGCGCAAATAGGCATCGCCATCGGGCAACCCTTCATCCTGAATGCCGTGACCACCGTGGCGGCGCGCTGGTTCCCGGTCCGGGAGCGCGCCACCGCGGCCGGCCGTGGATCATTGGCCATCTACCTGGGCATCGTTGTGGCTCTGGCGCTAACCCCTTATCTAACGCTCCGGGCGCAGGTCAACGGGATGCTTCTGGTTTACGGGATCATTTCCGTAATCGCTGCGGGTATCTTTTTTGCCGTTGTTAAAGAACGCCCTCCCACGCCGCCTTGCCCCCCGGATCAGGCCGCGCGTTCCCTGGTTTTTGATGGTCTCAAGGAATCTCTGCGCCGGCGGGATTTTGTACTGCTGCTGGTTATCTTCTTTGTGGGATTGGGCGTGTTCAATGCGGTAACAACCTGGATCGAGGATATCGTCAGGCCGAGAGGTTTCTCCAGCATCCAGGCGGGCAACACGGGAGGTCTGATGATCGTGGGGGGTATTCTCGGCGCTGTCGTCATCCCCATGCTCTCTGACCATTATCGCCGCAGAACGCCCTATTTGTTATTGGCTGTGTTCGGGGCAACCCTGGGGCTTGTCGGCTTGACCTTTGCCCCCGGCTATTGGCTCTTGCTCGTCTCAGCGTTTATCTTTGGTTTCTTCTTGCTGAGCGCCGGCCCGGTCGGATTCCAATATGGGGCCGAAATTACCCATCCAACCCCCGAAGGCACGTCCAACGGCTTGCTTTTGCTCATGGGCCAAATCTCAGGGATCGTTTTCATCTTGGGAATGGACAGTTTCAAATCCTCGGCAACAGGTTCTATGACCTTGCCATTGATTGTCCTCATCGGGCTGATGGTTTTAGGCCTGCTCTTGGGCACAAGACTCAGGGAGGACGCGCGTGCTTGAGGAATGATTGGCGTGGATTCGGCCGAATCCGCGCCAAAACGCCCATCGCCAAGACACCCCGCAGAAAATTCGGCCGATGGGTTGGTTGGGTGTGAATAGGACAAGCGACGGCGTGCAAACAGGCTTAAAGCAGTCGCCTGACAGATTCTCGAATGATTAGTTTGGCTTGAAAGATCGGCATCTCTGCCGGTTCGCCATTCACCAAATTGAGTATGGCGGCGGCTACGGCCTGGCCCAACTCGTGCGCCGGCTGTTGGACAGTTGTCAGAGGGGGGATCATGAAAGCGGCGGCTGATTCGTCGTCAAACCCGATTAAGGACACATCTTCCGGGACGCGAATCCCTTTGCGAAACAGGGCCAATCTGGCCCCAAATGCCATCTGGTCATTGGCCGCGAAAATCGCGCTAAACGGCCTCTTCCGCATCAGCAATGTTTCCACCGCCAACACACCGGATTGCCGCTGTAAGTTACCTTCGACGATAAGCTCCGCCGCGCCGGCAAAACCGACTTCTTGTAATGCCCGGCTATATCCATAACGGCGATCCAAAATGTCGTTGACCGTATCCTGATAAGGCATCGTTGCGGCAATATGGGCAATATCTCGATGTCCCATATCTATTAAGTGGCGCGTAGCCTGATAGGCGCCCTCTTCATTGTCAACATAAATACAATGATCGGGCATAGTGCGCAGCCTTCTGGCAACGACAATCAGAGGTGTTTTGGCCGCAATAGATTTCAGAACGTGTTCCGGAATCTGCCCGCCAATCATAATCAATCCATCAACTCGCCGATCAAGCAATGTCTGAATGGCTCGCTGCTCCAAAGCTACTTGCCAGCGTCCATCCACAAACAAGGCCGAATAGTTGGTATGTTCCAATCTCAGCAGAATGCCCGCCAGGATGCCATCATAAAAAGGTGTGCCAAAGTTCTGGGTTAAGACACCAATTGTCATGGATTGCCCACTGGCCAAACTCTGTGCAAAAACATTGGGGCGATAGTTTAGCTCGGCCACGGCCTTGATGACAGCTGCGTGCTTGTCCGCAGACACACCGGCGGAATCCCGCAGCACGCGTGACACGGTGCTAGGGGATACATTGGCCCTTTGCGCAATATCCAAAATGGTTACTTTTTGTTCGCTGTTTGCCATGATCTGCCTTTTTGTCATGCATTCAAAAGCTCGTGACACTTCTCGGTTGATCCACTAGATACTTGTTGACAAACCAGAATGTAAGGATTATACTCTTGAAAACGCTATCATAAAAGTCCATGATTTGACCGCAATTTATGACAGCGTTTTCTATTATGGGGTAGTTTGATAAGGATTTCAGACGAGAATGAGGAGATGAAACATGAAGCAGTCAAGGATTTTTTTGTTTATCGTGTTGCTGGCTCTAGCCGGCATACTGATAGTCGGTTGCGGTGGCAGCGATAGCAGCGCGGAACCCACTGTGGCCGAACCGGCTGCGGCGGAACCCACTGTGGCGGAACCCGTTGCGGCGGAACCCACTGTGGCCGAACCCGTTGCGGCCGGACCGGTTGAAGTTCGTTGGTTTGTCGGCCTGGGCGCCGGCGGTAACCCCGAAGAAATCGCCAAAGAAGAGGCCTTCGTTGCCGCCTTCAACGCCAAATACGGCGATCGTTACAAACTCGTTTTGGATATCGTCCAGAATGCAACCGCCTTCGATGTCCTCAAAACCCAAATCGCTTCGGGCGATGCGCCCGACATCGTAGGGCCTGTGGGTGTGCGCGGTATGTTCAGTTTTGAAGGCGCCTGGCTGGATATGGCCCCCTACATTGAGAAATACAACGTAGACCTGAGCGATTTCAATCCCGCCCTGATTGATTTCTATCAATTTGAAGGTCAGGGACAGGTTGGCATTCCCTTTGCCGTCTATCCTTCCGCCCTCTGGTACAACAAAGACTTGTTTGACGAAGCTGGTTTGGCCTACCCGCCGCACGAGTGGGGCGCGCCCTACGCCGATGGCGACGCCTGGACTTTTGACAAGCTGCAAGAATTGGCCAAATTCCTCACCGTGGATGCCAACGGCAACGATGCTACCATGGACGGATTTGACCCAGACAATATCACCCAGTTTGGCTACCATCCCATGTGGACCGACATACGTGGCTATTTGACCTTCTTTGGCGCGGGCAGCTTTGCGGATGCCGAGGGCAACGCTACGATGCCCCAGGTGTGGCGCGATGGGTTGGCGTGGGTCTACAACGCCATGTGGCAAGACCACTTTTGGCCCAACGACAACTACGTGAACAGTGACTTGCTCTCACAGGGGAACACCTTTGGCTCCGGCAAGGTTGCCATGAACCCTATTCACACCTGGTACACTTGTTGCTTTGAGGGCGTGAACTGGGACGTGGCTGCCATACCTTCCTACGATGGCAATATCACGGCGAAACTGCACGCCGACACGTTCGGCATTTTGAAAGCCAGCAAGAACCCGGACGCTGCTTTCGAGGTCTACATGCTGATGCTGGGCGAATTCGCGCCAGACCTGTTGCAGGTATATGGGGCGTTCCCCGGACGGGCGAGCTTGCAAGTAGATGCCCTGGCTAAGTTCCAGGAAAACTTCCCCAATGCCGATGTGCAAGTGTTCGTTAATGCCTTGAATTACCCCGACATTCCCAACCACGAATCTGGGATGCCCAACTTCCTGAAAGCGACCGACGTGTACAGCGCGTTCGCCGCCAAAGTTCAGAGCACCCCCGATTTGGACCTGAATGCGGAGATTGACGCGTTTCTCAAAGACCTGCAAACCGTTTTTGACGAAGTGAAATAGGGTCTTAAGAGACTTTCGGATCCGCAGATTACTCAGGTTAATGCAGGTCTTTTGGACAGGCTCTGGGTAATCTGCGGATCAATGAGAGGTTCCACTCGTATCGGCCGAAACGCTTTCTTTCACCACCCTACGCCTAGTTGTCAGAGGAGAGAAACATGGCAAACCAAACGGCAGCGCCAACCATCGCTCAGACGACCTCCAAAAAGCAGCCCAAGCCTTCCCGACCCCTCGATCAGCAGCGGTGGGGATATATCTTTATCGCCCCGTGGCTAATCGGGTTTTTGCTTTTCACGCTGCTGCCAGTCATCGCCACCCTGATATTTGCCTTCACCGACTACAATCCGGTGCAGCCGGAGAACATGCAATTCATCGGGGTGCGCAACTTCCTGAACATGACCCGCGATGCCAAAGTGGGTGAATCCCTGCTCGTAACCGTTCGCTATGCGGTTCTGGCGCTCCCCATCAGCTTTGCCTTTGGGTTGCTGCTGGCCTCACTGGTGAACGCGGAGAATCTGGCCGGGAAGACCGTCTTCCGCACCTTATTCTACATGCCCTCCATGATTCCGGTGGTAGCCGGCGGCGTGATTTGGGCGGGCGTGGCGAATACACAAACCGGGTGGTTGAATCTAGCCCTTGGCGCTTTGGGGCTAAAGGGGCCGGACTGGCTCAACTCCACCCTTTGGATTTATCCACTCCTGGTACTCATAGGACTGTGGGGGACGGGCAACTTGATGTTGACCTTGATGGCCGGGATGCAGGGCGTGCCCAGTGAAATCTATGAGGCCGCCACGATAGATGGGGCCAACGGCTGGCAAAAATTCTCGCGCATCACCCTGCCCATGATCTCGCCGGTCATTTTTTATAATTTGACGCTGGCCTTAATCGGCGTCTTCAAGTATTTCGACCTGGCCTACGTGCTAAAGAATGGCACGGGCGGACCGCAAGACGCCACATTGTTTTATGCCCTCAACTTCTATAAGAACTCCTTTGAATACAACCTGATGGGGTACGGTTCTGCCTTAGCTTGGGTGCTGTTTCTCATTGTGATGGCCTTAACCGTAGTTTTGTTTGCCACATCTGGGCGGTGGGTGTATTACGCAGGAGACGGGAGGAAATAGCGATGACACAAAATGTAGCCCGGCGAGGGGGATCGCAAAGTCAGCAACTCTTATTGAACAAAATTTTGGTGACGAGCGTCGCTGTTTTCCTCTTGTTCACTTTTCTTGCGCCATTGGGGTACATGTTCACCACCGGCATCAAAAGCGATGAGCAGATGAGCGACCCGCAGGCGCCGGTACTCTGGCCCAATTCCAAGAAAACCTTCACCTATGAGGGGAAAGAGCTGGAAATAATGCAAGTGCCGCTGCCAGAAGGGACGCGTGAACTGGCGCTGCTGACCAGACTGCGCACCGAGAGTTCATTCATTGATCCGGCAAATCCGGAGGCGGGAGAGATTCGGTGGGAGGGGAACTGGCGCACACTGGAACCGGTGTACGGGTCTGATCCGCAGTGGCAGAATTTCCGCCAGGCGTGGGACGATTTGAAATTCCCGCGCCTATTTAGGAATACTTTGATCATTGCCGGGTTAGGGACATTGGGGGCGGTGATTTCCTCCGTATTTGTGGCCTATGGCTTTGCCCGGTTCGAGTTCAAGGGCAAGAATGTGTTGTTCATGGTTTTGATCGGGACGATCATCTTGCCGGTACAGGCGACATTGATTCCCACATTCATTCTGTTTTCGCGGATAGGGTGGACAAACACCTTTCTGCCGCTGATTGTGCCCCACTTTTTTGCCAATGCTTACAATGTCTTTCTGATGCGGCAGTATTTTATGCAGATACCGCGGGCCCTGGATGAGGCAGCGATGATAGATGGGGCGGGCCCGCTACGGATACTGTTTTCAGTAATATTGCCGCAATCCATACCAGCGTTGACAGCTGTGTCTCTCTTCCACTTTTTCTTTGCCTGGAACGACTTTTTTACCCCATTGATCTATCTGGTCTCGAAACCGGAGTTGTGGCCGTTGTCGGTGGGGTTGCAGAAGTTCAATGCGCTCTACGGGCGGCAGCCGAACCTGATCCAGGCGGGAGCGTTGATTACCCTGGTGTTGCCTGTGGTCATTTTCTTCGTGGCGCAGCGCATTTTCATGCAGGGAATTGTCTTCACCGGCATTGACAAGTAACGGAGAGTTTGAGGGGTCGTCATGCGTGTTCGGCTAATAAGTCTCTACAAGAGGGGAGTCGTATAATATGAAGCTCAAGTATATCTTCGCGGTCAGCGCTTTGGCCGGACTAGCTCTTTTTTTTGCCCTGCAATTCTTGTCGCCGGTGTATGGGCGCGTGGAAACGGATCAAGCTATCCGTTCCGTTACGCAGACGCCAATCATTGACGATTTTGAGGGTGGGTTCCCCGCCAACTGGTTTCAATATGGTGATTATGGCAGTGGCACAGCCATCGCAACGACTTTGGTGGTAACAAACAGTGTGCCTGGATTGATCACGAATACCGTGATGTCCATTGATTACGTTAGCGCCGGCTGGGGGGCAGGCACCGGTCGTAACTTGGGCGGTGAAGATTGGAGTCAGTATGCCGGCCTGAGTTTTTGGTTTTACGGGAGTGATAGCGGCGCGATGTATCGGGTTATTCTCAGCGACAACCCGAATCCGGCTGTACCTGGCGATTCGGCCGAACGCTTTGCGTTTGAATTTTACGACGCGTTTACCGGCTGGCAATCCATCAACATCCCCTGGCACGCTTTTTTCCGTGATTATGCCTATCAGCCGCCGGGCGCGCCGAATGATGGATTAACGCTGACCGATACACAAGCGTATGCCATAGCGCTGCCGTTGGGCGCCCGCGTCACCTATCTGGATCAGGTGCAGCTTGTGCAGTATGCCATCGTGGATGATTTCGAGAGCGGATTTCCCGCCAATTGGTTCCAGTACGGTGATTATGGGAGCGGCACAACCATTGCCACAACGTTGGTCACCACTGATACTATCCCTGGACTCCCCGTCAATACGGTCCTATCCATTGATTACGTCAGCGCCGGCTGGGGCGCCGGCACTGGTCGCAATCTAGGCGGGCCTGATTGGAGCGCTTACGACGGGTTTAGCTTCTGGTTTTATGGCAGCAATAGCGGCGCAACTTATCGGGTTATTCTCAGTGACAATATGAACCCGGCGATTCCCGGCGATTCGGCCGAACGCTTTGCTTACGAATTCCCCGATGATTTCAGCGGCTGGCGTCACGTCACTATTCCCTGGGCCGAATTCTTCCGCGACTACGCCTACCAACCGCCCGGCGCGCCGAATGATGGCTTGACACTGACGGAAATGCAGGCGTATGCGTTTGCCCTGCCCCTTGGACAGCGCATGACCGACGTAGACAATGTCGCCATTTTCGGCGACGGTCAGGTCCCGTTGGCCATTTCCTTTGCGGCAGCAGATTATAACGTGGCAGAAGGAGGAACGGCCGTTCTCACCGCCACACTCAATATGACGGCCACCTACCCCGTCACAGTGACGTATGCCACTGCCGATGGTCTGGCCCTGGATGGAGAAGACTACACGGCCGTATCCGGCACACTCGTTTTCCCCCCGAACACAACCCAGCAAACGCTGGCAGTGACCACGCTTGATGACAACCTATACGAAGGCAATGAGCCCTTCACCGTACAACTCTCTGATCCGGTTGGCGCGGCCCTGCACAATCCGTATGTTGCAGAGGTGACCATCTTGGATGATGAGGAAGCCCCCGCGCCCAATCCCAGCAAGATGGTCGTTATTGACAATTTTGAAACTGGCCTGCCGCACGGACAAGATGGCAATGGGTTAGCCATTGGCTTCGTTGTCTGGGGCGACTTCTGGAATGGCACCACCGTGGCTATCACGACCACCAGCACCATTTCCGCCGGTTTGCCCGCTGTTCCCGGCAAGCCAGACACCAACCAGGTGATCAATCTCGAATCCAGGGTTGTAGGCTGGGGCGGTTTCAGCCACGCCTTTGAAAACGGGGCCGTTGACACCTGGGTTAGCCAGGATTGGAGTAGTTACGCCGGCATTGCCTTCTGGTACTATGGCACGGGCACAGGCACGACGGTGTTTGTGGATATTGCCGAAAACCGCAACCCCGGCTCCATCAGCGATGACGCCGAGCGTTGGAGTTATGAATGGACAGACAACACGGCCGGCTGGCAGTTTATCCAGATTCCCTTTACCGATTTGCACCGCAAAGATATTGGCAATGGCGCCCCTAACGACGGTTGGGCAGGCGAAGAAGTGTATGGCTGGGCGTTAGGCACGGTCGGTACCGGCGGCAATACAGAGAATCGCTATGTTGATGATTTCGGCCTGCTGGTGCGCGTGACTACGGTAGATAACTTTGAGGCCGGCCTGCCGCACGGGCAAGACGGCAATGGGCTGGCGATCGGCTTTGTTGTTTGGGGCGACTTCTGGAATGGCACCACCGTGGCTATCACCACCACCAGCACCGTGTCGGCGGGCATTCCGGCCGTTCCCGGCCAACCAGATACGAACCAGGTTATCAATCTGGAATCTATGGTTGTAGGCTGGGGTGGTTTCACACACGCCTTTGAAAACGGGGCTGTTGACACCTGGGTTAGCCAGGATTGGAGCAGTTACGAGGGGGTCTGTTTCTGGTATTACGGCACGGGCACGGGCACGACGGTGTTTGTGGATATTGCCGAAAACCGAAACCCCGGCTCCACCAGCGACGACGCCGAGCGTTGGAGCTATGAATGGACTGATGACATGGCTGGTTGGCAGTTCATCCAGATTCCCTTTACCGATTTGCACCGCAAGGACATCGGCAATGGCGCTCCCAACGACGGTTGGACGGGTGAACAAGTGTATGGCTGGGCGTTGGGCACGGTCGGCACCGGCGGCAATACGGAAAATCGTTACGTGGACGATTTCAGTATCTATGGCAATGCCGGCGGCGAGCAAGAACTCAAAGTGGCGTTTGCAGCGGCGCGTTATGCTGTGGCCGAAGGGGAAACAGCCGTTCTCACCATCACCCTCAATATGACCGCTACCGACCCGGTTATGGTTCATTATGCCTCAGCCGAGGGGTATGCCATACCGCATCGGGATTACACCCCGGTCAGCGGCACGCTAACCATCCCGGCTGGCGCATTGACGCAAACCTTCGCCGTACCGACCCTGGATGACGCCAAGCACGAAGGCGATGAGAACCTGATGCTGGTGCTGTCCGACCCCGTCAACGTTGCGCTGGGCTTCCAGTACCGTGCCATTCTCAACATTGTGGATAACGAAATCGCCGACCCGGCTCTGGTGCACGACTTTGAGGGGTATCACTCCTTTATGACTACCGGTGCGGTTGATTTGTCCATCACCGAACTGATGACCGGCACCGCGCTGGCGCTGCCTGGTCAGGGCAATTACGAGCAGGTGCTTACGGTGGATTATGACACCACCGGCGGCCCGGCTCAATTCACACAAACCTTTGCAGAAGGCCAGGATTGGAGCGGTTATGAAGGCTTGAGCTTCTGGTATTACGGCAGTGGCGCCGGCGATACGGTGACCATTCAACTGCTGGACAATCAGATTGACACCACAGCCACCACGCCGCCGTCCGATTGGACGCTGGTGTGGCAGGATGAATTCACGGGCGCGGCGGGTACACCTCCCAATCCTAACATCTGGCGGCACGAAATTGGCGATGGCACACTGAATGGCATCCCTGGTTGGGGCAACAGCGAATCGGAGTATTACAGCGACAGCACGGATAACGCAGCTCTGGATGGCAGCGGCAGCCTGGCCATTAAGCTGCAACAGGTGGTGACGTCTACAACGGACCTGGCTTGTTGGTATGGTCCTTGTGAATATACATCGGCGCGCCTGATTTCGGCCGATCGGATGGAATATAAATACGGCCGTATCGAAGCGCGTGTGCAAGTCCCCACCGGCGGCGATGGTTTGTGGCCCGCTTTCTGGATGTTGGGCGCCAACATTGACGAGGTTGGCTGGCCGCAAAGCGGCGAAATCGACATCATGGAATACGTCAGCCGTATCCCGACGGAAGTGTTTGGCACCCTGCATGGCCCTGGCTACTCTGGTGGGAATTCCTTTGGTGGTACGTATGACCTTGGCGTTCCCGTTTCGCAAACTTACCATGTCTTCACTATCGAGTGGGGGCCGGATGAGATTCATTGGTATGTGGACGGCATCAATTACCACAACGCGACCCCGTCAGATGTAGCGCCTAATGAGTGGGTGTACAATCACACTTTCTACATGATTCTCAATCTGGCGATTGGCGGTAACTTTGGCGGTAGCATAGACCCCAATCTGACTTTCCCGCAGCAGATGCTGGTTGATTATGTGCGCGTCTACCAAGCCGACAACACCTCCGAACGCTTTGAGGCCTCTTTCGTGGATAACTTCACCGGCTGGCAGCAAGTAACCATTCCGTTTGCGGACATGGTGCGCAGCGACGACCAGCCGGCTGACGCGCCGGATGATGGCTTGACCCTGACCGATGTGTGGGGATATGGCGTGAAACTGCCCGATGAGACAAGCGGCATGTTCCATATGGATCGCATCTATCTGGAAACGACAATTCCCATGCCGGTGTACATGCTCTACGTACCGGTTGCCGTGAGGCCATAATCTAACAGTCTCAATGTGCAGGTTTGTAGCGCCCACCTGAGTGGGCGCTACAAACCGAGGTTGTGCGATGAAAAGAGGCGTCGGGTGGCTATTGCTTGTGTCGGGGCTGGCTTTGGCGGCCTGTGGGGGAGAAACGGCTGTACTTGCTCCCGCCACGCCGACACCTATCGGCTATCGCGCCGGTTGGCAACTGAGCTGGCATGACGAATTCGATGGCCCAGAGATTGACGCCGCTAATTGGACGCAGGAAACGGGCGGGAATGGCTGGGGCAACGCCGAATTGCAGTTCTACACAAATAAGCCGGATAACGCGTTCATCGAAGATGGACACCTCGTGATTCAGGCCTTGCAGCAGAATCATCAGGGTCGTAAGTTCACGTCCGCCCGCATGATCACCAAAGAAAAGTTTGAGCAGGCATACGGTCGCTTCGAAGCGCGCCTGAAAATCCCCCACGGGCAGGGTGTCTGGCCCGCATTTTGGACATTGGGCGGCGATATAGACGAGGTTGGCTGGCCGCAGTGCGGCGAAATTGACATCATGGAAAACATTGGCAGCGAGCCGGCTATTGTCCACGGCACGGTTCACGGGCCTGGCTACTCCGGCGCGAATGGTGTAGGCGCCGCCTATAGTTTGCCGGATGGTCGTTCTTTTACCGACGATTTCCATATTTACGCCATTGAATGGGAATCAACAGCCATTCGGTGGTATGTTGATGACATACTCACCAACACGATCACCACCGATGACGTGCCTGGCAAGTGGGTCTACGACCACCCCGTCTTTATTCTGCTCAATGTGGCCGTGGGTGGTTACTGGCCGGGTTCTCCCGATGACACAACGGTATTCCCACAGAGGATGTTGGTGGACTATGTCCGCGTGTATGAACGGCCGTAAGTAATCCGGTTACCGTTCGCACTCGACAGGCCAGGCGGATGGGCCAACCTCTGCACTCCCTGACGCCGGAGTTGGGCGGCCAGGGTTGGAAGGATGCCATTCTCTACTCTACGCCGCTAAGATAATTCCAAGAGATACGCCCGATGACTCACCCCCACAACGCCATCTACCTGGGCCACACGCCCATCTCGGTGAATGTTTCTCACACTACCGGTGAATTTGTCCGCATCTTCGGCGAGAGTTACTATCGCCTTCGTCACTCCGATCAGATGCCGCCCTTCTTCATGAGTGTGGTTAGTAGTGCTGACCATTGGCTTTTCATCGCCAGCACCGGCGGCCTGACGGCCGGTCGCGCAAACGCCGATTCGGCGCTCTTCCCCTACGAAACGGATGACAAGATCACCGCCGGCAGTGAACACACCGGCAGCAAGACCATCATTCGGGTAACACGAGACGACCATACCCATCTATGGGAACCATTTTCGCCGCGGTATGCCGGCATTTATGATTGCGAGCGCAGCCTCTACAAGAATGCCTACGGCAACAAGCTTGTGTTTGAGGAAGTCAACCACGACTTACAGCTTACCATGCGTTATGCCTGGCGCACGGGCGATCGTTTCGGGTTTATCAAGAGTGGTTGGTTACAAAACGACGGCGACGCTGCCTGCCAGATCACTTTGCTTGACGGCTTACAAAACCTGCTGCCTTATGGCGTCACTTCGGCCATGCAAACGTCGCTCAGTAATTTACTTCACGCCTATAAGCGCAATGAATTGGACCCCGCTACTGGTCTGGGCATTTTCACCCTGAGCGCAACTCCCACCGACCGGGCCGAACCGAGCGAATCCCTTCAGGCGACTGTCGCCTGGCAAGTGGGGCTAGACAATAGCTCTTTTTTGCTTTCCTCAGACCAGCTTGATGTCTTTCGCCGCGGCCTACCATTGACGCCGGAATATGATGTGCGGGGCAAAGCGGGTGCTTACCTGGTTAGCTCGGCCTTCACGCTGTCCGCGGGTCAGACCCGTGCCTGGCATATTGTGGCCGACGTTAACCAGGATAGCGCAGCCATTACACGTCTGATATGTTTGCTCGGCGAGGATCGTGCCGCGATTGATCGGCAGCTTGAAGATGATATTGCGCAGGGAACGGCCGACCTGATTAATTATGTGGCGGCGGCGGATGGATTACAAATTTCGGCCGATAAATCCATCACCACCCACCACTTCGCCAACGTACTCTTCAATATCATGCGCGGCGGAGTCTTTGCCGAAGGTTACACACTAGACCGAAGCGACCTGCTGGCCTTCATACAGGCGCGCAACCGCCATGTACTCAATACCTTTGCCGACTGGTTCGCCGCCCTGCCCGATCAGCTTACTATCGGCGACCTGTATGCGCGCGCCGCCGCCACCCACGTGCCCGACCTGATTCGTCTCTGCTACGAATATCTGCCCCTTACCTTCAGCCGCCGTCATGGCGACCCCAGCCGCCCCTGGAATCGCTTTACCATCAACCTCAAACATCCGGATGGCTCCCCCCGGCTTGATTACCAGGGCAACTGGCGCGACATCTTCCAGAATTGGGAACCGCTGGTGCAATCCTTTCCGGCCTATATCGAAGGGCTGATCGCCAAATTCCTGAACGCGACTACCGCCGATGGCTACAATCCTTATCGGGTCACCCGCGACGGTGTCGAATGGGAAGTGCCAGACCCAAACAATTTGTGGGCAAACATTGGCTATTGGAGCGACCACCAGATCATTTACCTGCAAAAACTGCTGGAAATCGCCGATCAGGTGTATCCGGGCGCACTCTCGCGTCTCTGGAACTCCGCCATCTTTTCCTATGCCAACGTGCCTTACCGGCAGCACCCCTACCAAGAAATGCTGGCCGACTGGTCTAACACCATTGATTTTGATTGGGAGAGTGAACAGGTGACGGGAGAAGCCGTTGCCGACATGGGCGCTGACGGTCGTTTGCTGCGCGACGCCAACGGCAACGTTATCCACGTCACCATGCTAGAAAAGCTTCTGATGCTGCTGCTGGCCAAGCTCGTCAATCTGGCGCCGGAGGGGGGCATTTGGATGAACACGCAGCGCCCGGAATGGAACGACGCCAACAATGCGTTGGTGGGGAAAGGGCTGTCTGTGGTGACTGTGGCTTACCTGCGCCGCTTCATCGCTTTTTGGCAGGCGCAGTTGACCGGGGCTGAAGCCGTGACATTTGCAGTGAACACGGCGGTAGCCACCCTTTTCGACGCCGTGCAAACCATTTTTGCTGAGCACCAAGCTTACCTGGAAACCGGCTTCAATGCCCAAGCGCGGCGGGCTATGCTAGACAATCTGGGGGCTGTTGCCACTGCCTACCGGACAACAATTTACCAGGCTAGATTCCCGCAGGCGCAAGCTCAAATTACCGGGCAGACATTGCGCGACTTTCTGACATTGGCGCAGGCTTACATTGAGCAAACGCTGCGGGCCAACCGACGCTCCGATGGTCTTTACCATGCCTATAACACCCTGCGCTTAGATGAGAATGGCGCAACCGTCGAGAATCTCTACCTGATGTTAGAGGGCCAGGTCGCCGTGCTTTCCTCCGGAATGTTAACAGCCAACGACGCGCTGACACTGCTACACAGCTTGCGCCGCAGCGACCTATACCGCGCCGACCAACATACCTACATGCTCTATCCCAATCGCGTGTTGCCGGGCTTCCGCCAAAAGAACAAGGTGACCGCCGGCCTGGTCGCCGGCTCACCCTGGGTGGCCGCGCTGACCGCGGGCGGCGACACGCGCCTGCTCAGCCAAGACGACGCAGGCGTTTATCATTTCAACGGGACCTTCCGCAATATCCATGATGTCATGCGTGTGCTGGCCGCCCTGGCGCAAGAACCCATCTATGCCGACCTGGTAGCCGCCGAGCGCGCCTTCATTCTTGAGTTGTTTGAAAGGGTGTTTAATCATCACCAGTTTACCGGCCGTTCTGGCGCCTTTTTTGCCTACGAGGGGTTGGGCAGCGTTTACTGGCACATGGTGGCAAAACTGCTCCTGGCTACCCAGGAATGTTACACGGCGGCAGTCAGTTGCGGCGCAGACACAGCCCTTACGGCGGCTCTGGCGACTGCCTATCACGATATTCGCCAGGGCCTGGGTTTTAACAAACCGCCCGCTGTGTATGGTGCATTCCCCACCGATCCCTATTCTCACACCCCCGCGGGCGGCGGCGCGCGCCAGCCGGGCATGACCGGCCAGGTAAAAGAGGAAATCCTCACACGCTGGGGAGAATTGGGCGTGGCTGTGCGCCAGGGAGCGTTACATTTCGCGCCGCATCTGCTGCGAAGCGACGAGTTCTTGTCCGAGACGAGCACTTTTACCTATATTGACACAACCGGTAGTCACCAAACAGCGCCGTTGCCCAGCCGTTCGCTGGCCTTCACCCTTTGCCAGACGCCCATCATCTACACTCGCGGCAACAGACCGAGCGTTGAGGTGGTTTATGCCGATGGCCTATCGCAACGCATTGCCGGGACATATTTGGATGCCCCTACCGCCCGGCACATTTTCGACCGCGACGGGCTAATTCGGTTGGTGCGCGTCGTCACGGCCATTTAGCAAGATCGGCGATAGCGACAAAGCTGCCCATAGAGCGCTACAGCCCCGAATCCAGGCGCGCCTGGCGTTTGGCTTCACTTTGCCCATTCGTATTGATAAGGAAGAATATGGAACACACAATCAACACACTCATCGCCCAACTCAGCCTGGTCGAGAAGGTTTCCTTGTTGGCCGGGGTGGATATGTGGTCTACCCGTCCGGTCCCCCGCCTGGGTATCCCTGCCATCAGAGTAACTGACGGCCCCAACGGTGCGCGCGGCGCTGATGACAATTTGGGCTCGACCTCCATGTGCTTTCCCGTGGGCGTGGCTATGGGCGCGACCTGGAACCCTGACCTGATCCGGCGGGTCGGCATGAAGCTGGCCGCGGAGGCGCGAGCGAAAGGTGGACATGTGCTGCTGGCGCCTACGGTCAATATTCACCGCACACCCAACGCCGGCCGCAATTTTGAATGTTTTGCCGAAGACCCCTATCTCAGCGGCGTGACGGCCGCCGCATACATCAATGGCTTGCAAAGCCAGGGCGTGGCTGCGTGCATCAAACATTTTGTGTGCAATGACCAGGAGTTTGAGCGCCAGTCCATTAGCGCGGAGGTAACAGAACGGCCATTGCGAGAGATTTACCTGGAGCCGTTCCGCATCGCCGTCCAGAGGGCAAATCCGTGGAGCATCATGAGCGCCTACAATCGCGTGAACGGCGTATTTGCCAGCGAGAACGATATCACTCTGCGGGATATCTTGAAGGGGGAGTGGAATTATGATGGGTTGGTCATATCGGATTGGTACGGCACGTACACCGAGGCTGTGCCCGCGGGCGGCCTTGATTTGGAGATGCCCGGCCCGGCGCGCTGGATGAACCCGGAAAAGATCATCGCCCTGGTGGCGTTAGGTCGGCTGGATGAGACAGTGATTGATGACAAAGTGCGCCGTTTACTGCGCCTGATGGAGCGCGTAGGCGCATTTGCGCCAGCACAACCCGCAGTTCAGGCTGTGGACCGGCCAGAAGATCGTCAATTGGCCCGCGCCGTGGCGGCTGAAGCGATTGTGCTGTTGAAAAACGAGCAGCAACTCCTGCCCATTAACCTGACAGAAGTGAAAACCATTGCTGTCATTGGGGAAAACGCGAAATGGGCGCAAATTATGGGCGGCGGCAGCGCTGCTATCAATCCGCACTATGTTGTGTCGCCGTTAGCAGGCATTCAAGCGCGGGTGGGTGAAGCCGCGCAGGTTGTTTATGCCATTGGATGTCCCATTCACCAAATGCCGCCACTGTTGGACCCCGCCTGGTTAACGGCGGCCGATGGGACAAGTCGGGGATTGACATTAACCTATTTTGATAATTTGACGTTGTCTGGGATGCCTACGCACACTGCGGTGGTGCAGAAGAGCGCGCTTTCCTGGTTTGGTATGGTGAATCCTTATGTGGATCCGGCGAATTTCTCGCTGCGCTTGAGCGGCACGTTGACTGTGCCGGAGAGCCGGGTATATGAACTGCACCTGGCGAGCATTGGACACAGCCGCCTGCTGTTGGATGGCGTGGTGCAGCTTGACAGTGAGGAGCAGGCCAACGTGAACGATGGTCAGTCTATGCAGCAGGTGAGTTTGTTGTTGGAAGCGGAACGGCCGTATCAACTGGTCGTCGAATACGCCACCCTCCCACAAGCCCGCTGGCGGATGCTCCAGTTGAGCTGTCTGCCCGAATTGCCCGCCGATCCCATTCAAGTGGCCGTAGACTTGGCGGCGCAGGCTGATGTAGCCATTGTCGTGGCCGGGTTAACAAAGGAGTGGGAAAGCGAAGGTTTTGACCGGCCCGATTTGCATCTGGTCGGCCGACAAGACGAATTGATCGCCCGTGTCGCTGCAGTCAATCCCCGCACCGTGGTTGTGCTCAACGTGGGATCGCCCGTGGTGATGCCCTGGCTGGAGACGGTTCCGGCGGCGCTGCAACAGTGGTACGGTGGGCAGGAGGCGGGCAATGCGCTGGCCGATGTGTTGTTTGGCGATGTCAATCCATCGGGGAAGCTGCCAACCACCTTCCCGCAGCGGATGCAAGACAACCCGGCTTACATCAACTACCCTGGCGAAAACGGCAAAGTGCAGTATGGCGAAGGCATTTTTGTCGGTTATCGCTACTATGACAAGAAGGGAATTGCGCCGTTGTTCCCATTTGGACACGGGCTATCTTACACGACGTTTGCTTATGACCATTTGCGTTTGAATAGTGACAGGTTTTCTCCAGGCGATGAGATTGTTGTAAGCGTTGATGTGACGAATACGGGCGCGCGGATGGGGCAGGAAGTGGTGCAGGTTTATGTGCGGGATGTGGAAGCGCGGCTGGCGCGACCATTACAAGAGCTGAAAGCCTTTGCCAAAGTCGCGCTGGAACCGGGCGAGACAAAGACCGTCACACTCCATCTGAACCAGCAATCATTGGCTTTTTACGATCCGGCCGCGCCTGGATGGGTTACAGAGCCGGGTGAATTTGAAGTCCTGGTCGGACGTTCATCGCGGGACATTTGCCTGCGCGTCGGCTTTACCTGGGGTGGAGAACGTGACGCCTTGCATACCGGCTTGACGTTGGCCGCCTTGTTGGCCGATGACCGCGGCGCAGCGGTCTTGCAGGCGCATTTAGGCGATTTGTTGCACCATCCACAAGCAAGCATGGCGTTGAGTATGACGCTGAATCAAATTGCGGCGTTTGCGCCGGAATTGCTAACAGAGGTAAAAATGGCGGCTATTAATGATGCATTGGCTGCTGCGGCGAAGAATTAGCCTGTGTGAGACGATTTTCTTGATCGCCCGGCATCTGCCAGCGCCGGACGGCTGAGAAAACTGCGTCACATTAGCGCGGGAGAATGAAAATGTGGGATAGATTGAAACGTAACGACTGTACCCTGGCGTTTTTACTACTAGTCATTGCATTGGTTGCTTGCGGCGGCGCGCAGAATGGGTCGCAAGTGACGGCGACGCCGCAATCGGCGGCGCCGGAAACGACCGCCGCTGCTGTTGTCGCGACAACAGCGGCGCCACAAGCGGGAGAAGCAACGGCGGAATTGGCGGCGGCTCCTGCCGAGAATTTGCTCGCCCTGCCAGGCATACCCGGCGAAACCTACAATGCGCCTTTCCCTGTGGCTATCACGCTGGATGGGGATTTGGGCGATTGGGCGGGTGTGCCCCGGGTTGTTGTTCCGGCGACGGCCACGAAAGTGCGGGGCGCAACGTTCATCACCTTTGCCGCGGCAGCCGACGATGAGTTTCTTTACTTTATGGCAGATGTGAGTGACGCCAACATTATCACCGGGCAGCATGGCGAGAATTATTGGAATGAAGATTCGGCCGAATTTTATATCAATGGTACCGGCGATTTGCAGCTCTCGTCTTACAAGGAAGGCGTCGCCCAAATCACCGTGCCCGCCTTGAATGCCGGACGACCGCCGGAAGAAGTGGTGTTAGGCGGCGTGCAAGTTGACACCACCGATGCGCGCGCCGTGGTTGTGGATACCGACCAGGGATATGCGCTGGAAGTGGCCGTCCCGCTTAAAAATCGCGTCTGGAATATCCAGCGCGAACACGGCAACGTTATCGGCTTCCAGGTCCACCTGAACAGCGCCTCTCAAAAGGATCGCGATCTGAAAGTGATCTGGTCTATCTTCGACAAATCTGACAGTTCTTACCAAAACCCCAGTGTTTTTGGGCAGCTTGTTTTCTTTGAAATTGGGCAGACGGCGGTGGTGCCTAACGCGCCACAACCAACACCCGCCCCCACCTATGTCCCGGCGCCGTCCGATGCGCCCTACAAAAACCCCGCTTTGCCGGTAGCCGAGCGCGTTAGCGATTTGTTGGCGCGGATGACCCTGGCGGAAAAAATCGGACAGATGACGCTGGTAGAAAAAGGCAGCATCAATCCCGACGACATTGGGGCGCGTTACATCGGCGGACTGCTGAGCGGCGGCGGCGGCTATCCCAATCCCAACACACCGGAGAAGTGGGCTGAGATGGTTGACGGCTTCCAGGCGAATGCGCTGGAGACACGGCTGGGCATCCCGTTGATTTATGGCGTAGATGCCGTGCATGGACACAACAACGTCGCCGGCGCGGTCATTTTCCCGCAGAATATTGGCCTGGGCATGGCCAATGATCCCGCTTTGATGCAGCAAATTGGCCGGGTGACGGCCGCAGAGATGATCGCCACCGGCATCTACTGGGATTACGCGCCGGTAGTGGCCGTGCCGCAAGATATTCGTTGGGGACGCACCTACGAAGGGTATGGCGAAAACACGGCGTTGGTGAGCGCGTTAGCGACGGCCTTTTTGCAAGGCTTGCAAGGGGATGACCTGGCCGCGCCGGGCGCGGTGCTGGCGACCCCCAAGCACTTTGTGGGCGATGGCGGCACGGCCTGGGATAGCTCCACCACGGGCAGTTACCGGCTGGATCAAGGTGTGACTGAGGTGGATGAGGCGACGCTGCGGGCGGTGCATTTGCCGCCGTATGCGGCCGTTATTGATGCCGGCGCCCGGAGTATCATGGTTTCCTATTCCAGTTGGGGCGGCATGAAAATGCACGCCCAGCAATACCTGCTCACCGATGTGTTGCGCGGCGAACTTGGCTTTACCGGCTTTATTGTCTCCGACTGGGCTGGGATGGATCAGATTGACAACGACTATTACGTCGCCGTGGTCACATCTGTGAATGCGGGCGTAGATATGAACATGGTTCCTTACGACTATAACCGCTTTATTGGCGTGCTGACGCGGGCGGTGGAAGCCGGGGATGTGTCGATGGAACGTATTGATGCGGCGGTAGGCAACATTCTCGCCGTGAAGTTCGAGATGGGCTTGTTTGAGCGGCCTTATTCCGATCCGGCGCAGTTGGCGCTGGTGGGGTCAGAGGCACACCGGGCGGTGGCGCGGGAAGCGGTGGCGAAATCGCAGGTGTTGCTGAAGAATGAAGGCGACATCTTGCCGCTGAGGAAAGATGCGCCGATGTTGTTTGTGGGTGGCGCGGCCGCAGATGATATTGGCATTCAGTCGGGAGGCTGGACGATTGAATGGCAGGGTCGGGCCGGTGCGATTACCCCCGGCACGACGATTTTAGCGGCTATCCAGAAAACGGTTTCGGCCGATACCGTGGTGGTCTATGACAAATTCGGCCGATTTGAAAACCTGCCCTCCGACCAACCCATCGTGTGCCTGGGTGTGGTGGGCGAGATGCCGTATGCGGAAGGGCTGGGCGACAGCGCCGACCTGAGGTTGCCGGTGAATGATCGGCGGGTGTTGGCGCGGATGGAAGAAGTGTGCGATCAGTTGATTGTGGTCTTAATCTCAGGCCGGCCGCTAATCATCACGGATGACATCGGCAACTGGGATGCGCTGGTGGCGGCGTGGCTGCCGGGCACAGAAGGGCAGGGGGTGGCGGATGTTCTGTTTGGCGATAGGCCTTTCACCGGCCGACTTTCCTACACCTGGCCGCGCACTGCCGCCCAACTCCCCTTTGACTTCGCCAATTTAGGCGAGGGGGAAGCGGGGCCGCTGTTTCCTTATGGCTATGGGCTAGAGACGCGTTGAGTGGGTTGCCATAGCCGGCGCGCTAAAGTTACGGATCGGCCGAATCGGGGCTATCTGCGCCATAGCGGTCAGGTTGCGCAGCAATTCCAGCCGGGCGCGGGCCGGCGCTGGCGGACTT